>DASTGK010000329.1:0-2799 GCA_035719085.1 Anaeromyxobacteraceae bacterium | reverse complement strand
GGGGGACGCGGGCCGCCGGCGCCGCCTGGTGCTCCTGGGCGGCGAAGGAGCGGCGCAGCGGCGTGGACCGGCGCCTGCGCCAGGCGGTGAAGGCCGCCACGGCGGCCGGCGCCGTCGGGCCGGCGCTCCTCGGCGCGGTGCAGACCTGGCTCGAGAAGCTCGGCGCCCCGGGCGAGCGGCGGCGGCTCGGCCGCTGGCTGCGGCGCCACCGGGCGCTCCTCGAGGGCGACGCGCAGCTCTGGGGGACGGCCGGCTACGCCCTGTGCACGGCGCGCGACCACGCCGCCGCCATCGACTGGCTCGGCGGCTGGCGGGCGCGCGCCGAGCTCGAGCCCTGGATGCTCCTCAACCTGGCCGTCTCGCTCGCCCACCGCCACCGGCTGCCGGAGGCCGCCGAGGTGAGCCGCGCCGCGCTGGCGCTCCCCGCCGACCACACGCGCGACCGGCACCGGGCGCTGGTGGTGGCCGAGGCGGCGCTCCGCGGGGAGTTCGGCGCGCCCGCCGAGGTGCCGCGCGAGGACGGGCGGCCGGTGCCGTTCTACGCCTGCCTCGGCGCGCTGGTGCAGGCGCTCCGGGCCGGCCTCGCCGCCGGGGACCGGCGGGCCGGCTGGCGCGAGGCGCAGCCGCACCTCGCCGCCGCGGCGCGCGCCATGCCGGACCTCTCGCAGCAGCCCTTCCTGCGCCGCTACCGCTGGCGGACCGCGGCCGCGCTGGCGCGCCGCCGGGGCGGCCTCCTCACGCCGTGGTGGCTCCTCGCCGGGCTCTACCGGGCGGGCGCCATCCGCTAGGGGGGTCAGCCGCCGCCGAGCGGGCCGCGCCGCAGCAGCATGCCGCGGCCGGTCATCACCACCTCGCCGCGCCGGACGAGCTCGGCGAGGGCGCGCGAGACGGTCTCGCGGCTCGTGCCGATGGTGGCGGCGATCTCGGCGTGGGTGGGGCGCTGCCGGACGAGGACGCCCCCCGCGACCGGCTCGCCGTCCGACTCGGCCAGCTCGCGCAGCCGGCCGGCCAGCCGGCCGAAGACGTCGAGCAGGGCCAGGTCGCCGATGATGGCGTCGGCGCGGCGCAGCCGGCGCGACAGCTCGGCCAGGATGGAGAGCGCCGTGCGCGGGCTCCGCTCCAGGTGGGCGCGGAAGTCGGCGCGCGAGAGGACGAGGAGCGTCGAGCGCTCGGCGGCCACCACGGTGGCGGAGCGCGGGGCGTCGTCGAGCAGCGCCATCTCGCCGAAGAAGTCGCCCGGCGCCTTGAAGATGGAGAGGATCACCTCGCGCCCCGACTCGCCGTAGAGCACCACCTTGACCCGGCCGCTCGCCAGCACGAAGAGGGCGTCGCCCGGCTCGTCGGCCGAGAGGATGAGCGCCCCCTCCTCGAAGGTGCGCCGCTCGGCGAGCCGCTCCAGCGCCGCCGCGGCGGCGTCGTCGAGGTCGGCGAAGATCGAGACCTGGCGGAAGAGCCCGTGGGGCGGCCGCGCGGCGGAGGTGGCCATGCGCGCCGGACCGTAGCCAGGGGCGCACGGCGGGTCAACTACCCCACCGGCGCGATGGGCTCGATCTCGTCCGCCACGAAGCGGAAGACCCGCGACGGCCGGCTCCAGCTCCCCGCCGCGAAGCCGGCCACCACCTTCTCGTAGGCCACCGGGTGGCTCGCCGGCGCGATCTCCTCGACCGTGCCGCGCAGCACGAAGCCGCGCCACTCGTCCAGGTCCACCACGAGCCGCGTCTCCTGCCGGTTGACCTTCAGGTTCATGAAGGTCTTGAGGGCCAGGCCGTCGCCGTGGAAGAGCGCCAGCCGGCCGCCCTGCACCTCGTGGTGGAAGACGAAGCGCGGCGACACGTTGGCCGTCGCGCCGAGGCCGACCACCGCGTAGCGCACCCCCGCCACCAGGTCGCGCACCTCCTCGAGCGGGATGCGCTCGAAGAACCTGAGCGTGTAGGGGCTGTGGTGGACCGTGTAGATCTGGCTCCCCTTCACCACGACGCCGCCGTCGGCCGGCTCGACGAGCGCCGCCGCGTCCCCCTCGAGCGGCCGCGTCTTCACCTGGTAGCCCTGGTACTGCTCGAGCCGGGTGAGGTGGACGGTGAGGCACTCCCCCGCCTCGGGGCGGAGCGGCAGGTCGCCCGCCAGCCGGACGCGCAGGTCGCGCTCGGTCGGGCCGGCGTCGAGGCCGAGCACGCGGTGGATGGAGAGGCGAGCCCAGGTGCCGGGCCGGCTGGTGGTCCCCATGTACGAGAGGACCTTGTCGGCCTTCACCGTGGGGAAGCGCGGCGCCTGCCTCGGCCCCTGCGCCGCGAAGAACTCGAGGAAGCGTTCGAGGTCGCTCGACACGGCTCACCCACCTCCGCGAAGATGCCGGGACGTTAGCGATGGCCCTCCCGGTTGTCCATCTCGTCAGCGACCGCCGCCTGGTCCCCGATCTCGCGGCGCGGCTCGACGCCGCGCTGGCCGGCGCCCCGCCTGGGCGCGTGGCGGTCCACCTGCGCGAGAAGGACCTGGGCGGCGCCGCGCTGCTCCTCCTGGCGCGCCGGCTGGCCGCCGTCTGCCGGGGCCGCGGCCAGCTCCTCCTCGTGAACGATCGGCTCGACGTGGCCCTCGCCGCCGGCGCCGACGGCGTCCACCTGCCATCGGCCGGGGTGCCGCCCGCCGAGGCGCGCCGGCTGCTCGGCCCGGCCGCGCTCGTCGGCGTCTCCTGCCACGGCGAGAGCGACGTGCGCCGCGCGCTCGAGGGCGGCGCCAGCTTCGCCACCTTCGGCCCGGTCTGGGACACGCCGTCCAAGCGGGCCTACGGGGCGCCGGTGGGGC
>DASTGK010000328.1:0-9269 GCA_035719085.1 Anaeromyxobacteraceae bacterium | reverse complement strand
GAGTGCCTGCGCTGCCACGCGCCGCACGCCTCGCCCCAGCCGAAGGGGCTCGCCAAGGCCGGCAACGCGCTCTGCCTCTCCTGCCACGACGAGATCGCCGCGCGGCTGAAGGGCCGGTCGGTCCACGCCGCCGTGGCGCAGGGCTGCCGCAGCTGCCACGACCCGCACGCCAGCGACCAGCCGGCCCAGCTCGTGGCGCCGGCCGCCCAGCTCTGCCGCCGCTGCCACGATCCGGCGGCGGCCCGGCTGCGCCAGGCCCACCAGGGCTTCTCGCTGGCGCGGCTCGCCTGCACCTCCTGCCACGACCCGCACGGCTCGTCCGAGCCCGGGCTGGTGCGCGCCGCCCCGCACAAGGTGTTCCGCGCCTGCGACAAGTGCCACCGGGCCGGCGGCGCGGGCGCGGGCGCGCTCACCCAGCCGACGCCGCAGCTCTGCTTCCGCTGCCACTCCGAGAAGCGCGTGGCCCTCGGCAAGCCGGGAGCCCACGCCGGGGCCAGGGGCGACTGCCTCGCCTGCCACACGCCGCACGCCGCCAACGAGCGCGGCCTGGTCCGCGCCGACGAGCGGGCCGTCTGCCTCGGCTGCCACGAGCCGGTGCGGCGGGCGCTCGACGCCTCGCGCTCCATCCACCCGCTGCGGGCCGAGAAGGGGCGCTGCAGCGCCTGCCACGAGCCGCACCAGACGGCCAACCGGAAGCTCCTGGCGCGGCCCGAGCAGGAGCTGTGCCGGAGGTGCCACGGCAGCCACGCCCAGTTCGGTCACCCGATCGGCTCGAACGTGCTCGACCCGCGCAGCGGCCAGCCGCTCTCCTGCCTCTCCTGCCACGGGCCGCACGGCACGCAGTGGACCTCGGTGCTGCTCGACAACCCCTCGCAGGCGCTCTGCGTCCGCTGCCACGACCCGTCGGGCGCCATGGGGGGCAAGCGGATCGCCCCGAAGGTCCGCCCCGCGCGGCGGTAACGCGGTGACGGCCGCCGCCGCGCTCCTCGCCCTGCTCACCGGCGCCGCGCCCGGCGCGGCGGAGCGCACCGCCCACGAGCGGGCCGAGCGGAGCGTGGTGGACCTGCGGCCCGAGGTGGTCATCCTGGGCGGCTTCTACGGCGGCGCCTTCCAGTCGGTGGCCGGGGTCCACTGCGACCGGCGCACCGGCGAGATCTACGTGGCCGACCCGGCCGCCAACGCCATCGAGATCTTCGACGAGGAGGGCTCGCCCCTCTTCGCCTTCAGCGACGACGAGCACCTGCGCGGCCCGGTGCGCGTGGCCGTCGACCTGGAGGACCGGATCTACGTCCTCGACGACGACCACACGCGCATCAAGCGCTTCAGCTATCGGGGCGACTGGCTCGGGGACGTGCCGCTCCCCGGGCTCGGCCCGGAGGAGAAGCCCTCCATCACCGCGCTCGCCTTCGACCGGAACGGCGACCTCTACGTGGGGGAGTCGCGCAGCGGCCAGGTGCTGGCCTTCGACCGGGCGCTGCGGCCGCGGCTCCGGCTCGGCGGCCTGGGCGACGGGCCGGGCCAGCTCGACGGCATCGCCGGCATCGCGCTCGACGACCAGCACGTCTACGTGGCGTCGCAGGACGGGGTGGCGGTGCACGTCTTCACGCGCCAGGGGCGCTTCGTGCGCGGCTGGGGGCGCCACGACGCGGGCCTGCAGAACGTCTCGCTGCCGGCCGGCGTGGCGGTCGACGCCGCCGGGCGGGTGGTGCTCCTCGACACGCTCCGGCAGGAGCTCAAGTACTTCGCGCCGGACGGGCGGCTCATCGACCTGTTCGGCGGCCTGGGGCGGCACGCCGGCGCGGTCTCCTACCCGACCGATCTCTCCATGGACCGAAGGGGGCGGCTCTGCGTGGCCGACGGAGGCAACCTTCGGGTGCAGCTGCTCGCGCCGATCGAGGCAGCCCCGCGCGACGGTGACGCACCCGCGCCGGGCGCCCCGGGCGAGCGCTGATCCGCCCCGGCTGGGCGTCGGTCGCATCCTTGCGGGCGAAACGAAAGCCGTTCGTCGGGCAACTAGATCGTTGCAATTGCAGCGATTGAGTCTTTTCACCCGATCGCCTCCCCGGAAAGCCCCAACTCTCCGTTGAAGACCACCACAGTGGGGCAAGTCACCCACCCGCTGGTCGGGTGCTCTCTCGGTGTAGTCCACAAGGCCATGGTCTCCCACGTCTTTCGGGTCGGCACGATCGATGCTGATCGAACGATGTCCGCTCGCACGGGGGGTGCGGGCTTCCGACGCAGGCAATTCACCGCAGGTCCAACACCAGAGCGCAGCACGCAGCACGTTGGGAGGGGTCCCATGAAGAAGCTTCTCGTCGCCGTCGCCTTGCTGTCCATGACCGTCACCGCGCGCGCGGGCGACTACCACAAGAAGGAGACGCTCCGCTGCAGCCAGTGCCACACCATGCACGCGAGCCGGCAGCACCAGCTGAACGGGGCGGCGGCCGACGCCGAGTACCCGCTCGCCGACCAGAACGTGCCCCACCGGAAGCTGCTCATCCAGAACGGCACCAACGAGACCTGCCTCGCCTGCCACGACGGCAAGGCCGCCATCCCCGACGTCCTCGGCGCCAACGCCTCGGCCGCCGCCTTCGGCACCGCCAACGGCCGGTCGGCCGGCGCCCTGAACGGCGCGGTCGGCAGCCACACGCCCGGCACCGCCACCGACGCGCAGGCCACGGCCTACGCCGACTGGATGGGCCACACGCTCGGCACCGACGTGGCGCCCCCCGGCTTCGTCGGCATCTACGAGCCGACGCCGGTCGAGAACTTCAACTGCGCCAACTGCCACGCGGTCCACGGCTCCGGCGCCTACCGCAACCTCGGCCTCTCGCCGTACATGGGGCTCGAGGGCATGCCCTTCGGCTACGGCCTCGGCAACCCGTTCGAGCTGGCCGGCCCGACGTACAACCCGAAGGCCTTCAACGCCGCCCGCGCCGTCACCACCTTCGACTCCGCCAAGGACGTGAGCATCCTCAGCGCCAACCGCTCGTACAAGACGAGCGAGGTGGTCTTCGGCGTCGGCTCCCCGGTCGTCGGCGGCATGAACGCCTACTGCGCCGTCTGCCACGGCAACTTCCACGGCGACGCCAACACCCGCGACCTGGTGAGCGGCACGGCCTTCGTGCGCCACCCGACCACCGGCGTCACCCGCCTCGGCTCGACCAGCTCGCTGCTGAGCGGCGTCGCCGGCACCGCCGAGACCGGCCTCGTCCGCCCGGCCTGGGCGCAGGCGCCGGCCACCACCTCCGACTTCCAGGCGGCCTGCCTCACCTGCCACAAGGGGCACGGCAACGCGCGCGGCTACGGCCTCGTCTACCCGGGCAACACCGGCACCGTCAGCGACTTCGAGCAGGGTGACGCGGCGCCGGTCGACCTGGGCGACGGCTCCCAGTACCCGCTGCGCAACCTCTGCATCACCTGCCACCCGATGGGCCGCTTCTAGGAGGAGGGTCCCATGACGCTCTCCAGGTGGAAGCTCGCCTTGCTCGCCGTCGGCCTGCTGGCCGCCGGCACCGCCCGGGCCGCGACGGTCACCGTCTACGCCGCCATGGGCGGCGCGCCCTTCGCCGCCACCGATCCGCTCAAGGCGGTCGGCCTGGTGGCCGACACCGGCGCCACGCCCGTGGTCAACTGCCGCACCGACGGCCCGACCGGCTGCGTCGTCGACGTGACGGCGCCGTCGATCGTCCTCCGGGCCTCCTCGGTCAACAACGCCACGTTCGTCGCCTGGTCCGGCTGCACCGCCGTGGCCGGCGCCGACTGCACGCTCGACGTGACCGCCGCCAAGACGGTCTACGCGACGTTCAAGCCGACCAGCTACGCCGTCCTCCTCAAGACCTACGGCACCACCGACGGCGCCCTGGTCACCGCCGCCGGCTCCTGCCGCACCGGCGCCGCCGCCCCGTTCGACGTCTGCCTGCTGGCCGTGGCCAACGGCGGCGCGCTCGACGTGACGGCCGCGCCCGGGGCCGGCCAGAAGGTCCTGGCCTGGAGCGGCTGCACCGTCGACGCGGTCGATCCGAACCTCTGCCACGTGACCGCGCTCGCCTACTCCAAGGCGGTCTCGGCCACCTTCGGCGCGCTCGACATCCCGGTGACCGCCCAGGTCCAGGGGCCGGGCACCGTCACCGCCGCCGCGGGCGGCGCCGTCACCGACGGCATGGCCTGCGGCAACGGCGCCACCGACTGCTCGGCGCAGGTGAAGGCCAACGGCACCATCACCTTCACCGCCACGCCCGCGAGCGGCATGCAGTTCGTCGGGTGGACCGGCTGCGCCTCCACCACCGCCACCTGCAGCCTCACCAACGTCACCGCGCCGAAGGCGATCACCGCCACCTTCAAGGTGAGCGGCTGCAACTCCTGCCACGGCACGCCGCCCGCCTCCCACGCCGGCCTCGGCACGCTCGCCTGCGGCAGCTGCCACGCCGGCTACGGCGACGGCACCGTCAACGTGGCGACGCACATGAACGGCACGGTCCAGGCGTCCAACCCGGCCGTCCTCGCCCCGTCCACCTTCGGCTTCGACATCCGGATCGTCGGCGCCGGGTACGACGGCGCCGCCCAGCCCTGGGTCGACGTGAAGGCCACCGACAAGGCGGGCAGCACCATCGCCCTGCCGGCCGCCATCACCGCCGGCGAGTTCACCAGCGGCACCTCGAGCCGGATCCCGCGCTTCACCTTCGGCCAGCTCCAGGCCGACGGCTCCTTCCAGACGGTGCTCGCCCCGGTGACGAGCCCGGCCACCGGCATCGGCAGCAACCCGTTCGCCATCCCGACCACCTCCGAGACGAGCAAGGCGAGCCAGTACGTGGCGTCGCCGGTCACCCCGGGCGCCTATCGCTTCACCTTCGCCACGGCCATCCAGGGCGGGCTCGACCTCTCGAAGACCTACCGCGTGGTGGTCTACGGCGCCCGCTACTTCAAGCCGGGCGGGACGCAGGCCAACGTCCAGTACCCGAGCTCCGACTACCTCGACTTCGTGCCGGCTGGCGGCACGCCGGTCGCGGGCAAGGAGACGGTGACCGACGCCGCCTGCAACGCCTGCCACGGGGCGCTCACGCTCCACGGCATGCGGCGCGGGGTGGCGATCTGCCTCACCTGCCACAACCCCAACACGCAGCTCGGCGGGTCGCTCGTCACCTCGACCCTCCCGGCCGGCCGCGCGCCCAAGGCGGCGGCGGTCTGGGACCTCAAGAACCTCGTCCACCGGCTCCACTCGGGCCAGAACGACGTCGCGTGGGGCACCACGTTCGACGCCAGCACCATGAAGATGGCGCCGTCGCACAAGCTCTACTTCGAGGGCGGCAGCACGGTCGCCGGCACGGGCGCGCCGCTCGTCGCCGTCATCGACCCGGAGCTGACCACCGAGTGCACCGTCTGCCACCAGGGCCGTGACGCCGAGAACTACGCCACCAAGCCCTCCAAGGCGGCCTGCACCTCCTGCCACGTCGCCACCGATCCGACCACCGGCACCAACCACGACGGCGGCATCGCCACCAACGACGGCACCTGCTTCGTCTGCCACACGCCGAGCGGCGCCGTCACCTCGCCCATCTACCCGGTCAAGGCGGTCCACGGGCGGTTCTACGAGCCGGCGCACAACCTCGACTTCGCCGCGCTCTCCGGCTTCCCGGCCGACGGTCACAAGTTCAACGTGACCCTGGTCAGCGTCGCCGCCGACGCCACCGGCAAGCCGACCTTCACGGTCGACGTGTCGCTCGACGGCGCGCCGTTCGACATCAAGGCGGTCCTCACCACCCCGAGCGTCACCGCCGGCCGCGTCGCCACCTGCGCCTTCCAGGTGGCCGGCCCGACCGCCGACTACGTCATCCCGGCCACGGGCGGCACGGCGGTGAGCTGCACCACCGCCGCCAACTGGACCTTCGTGTCCAGCACGGCCACCTCGTCGCGGTTCACCTACTCCGCCGGCACCTTCTTCGCGGGCGTGCCGAGCGGCTACTACACCGCCGCCTTCGAGATCATGTGGCAGCGGGTGGCGCAGGCCTCGAACGGCGACTACGTCCGCAAGCCGTTCTCGGCCAATCCCAACTTCCTGCTGGTGAAGCGGAGCGACGACAAGACCGCCGCCACCATCACCGATCCGGCCGCCCTGGCCCTCCAGTCGCGCCGCACCCTGGTCGAGTTCGCCAAGTGCAACGCCTGCCACGAGGACCTCGGCTTCCACTCAAACCGCGGCCGCAAGGGGCCCGACTACTGCGCCACCTGCCACAACGCCAAGCTCGACAACGGCACGCGCGCCCGCGCCAAGGTGGCCGACCTGAAGGCCTACCCGGGCCTCGGCAACACCACCTACTTCTTGCCTGAGAGCGTGGCGATGAACGTCTTCATCCACCGCATCCACATGGGCTCCGACCTGCCCAGCGTGACGTCGCCCACCACGGCGTCGCCGTGGGTCCCGGTCGCCGGCAAGATCGCCTACGGCGCGCTGCGCGGCACCGCGGCCATCCCGACCGCGGCCGACGTGTCGGACTTCTCCAAGTTCGGCATGCCCAACCCGATGGGCCGCTGCGACCAGTGCCACATCTCGGCGGGTGCCCGGCAGACGTGGGCGCTCAACGAGGGCGCGGGGCTGGCGCCAGTGGAGCGGACGCTGAAGACCTGCGACACGACCGTGCTCGACCCGGCCGACAACACCACGCTCTGGTGCAACGTCGTCCTCGTCCCGGGCAGCACGACGGCGAGCTACCTGCCGCCGCTCGCGACCGGCAAGGTCTCCACGCCGCCGCTCAAGGCCGCCTGCACCAGCTGCCACGACTCACTGGCCACCGACGTCCACGCCGACATGAACACCGTCGGCCCGATGACGGCGGGCGCGGTCGAGCACTGCGCCGGCTGCCACGGCGCCGGCAAGGCGTTCGACTCGGTGGTGGTGCACCAGCCGATCCCGTAGCTCCGGCGCCGTCCGGAGCCCGCTGAGCGAGGGGCCGTCCCAGGGGAGGGGCGGCCCCTCCTTCGTACCGGTGCCGCGGCAACGGGTCGCGGGCCTCGACGCTCGGCGGTGCGCGACGGGGGGCGCGCCGCGCGCTAGCATCGAGGCCGCTCGCCTCGGGAATCGCCGCGCGCCGCGCGCCGCAGGGGCCGGGCCAGACCGGTCGCCGACGGTCAGGGGGACAGCATGAAGGTGCGCTCGAAGGTGGGGCCGGCGCTGGCGCTCGTCGCCGCGGCCCTCGTCGCCTGCTCCGGCTCCGGCGAGAAGTTCAAGCCGGTGGACCTCTTCCCGGTCGGGGCCGGCATCCAGCAGGACCTCTCGCTGGCCGCGCTCACCGCGGCCGGCTGGCGCGTCTGCTACGAGGACAGCTACGGCCAGGCCGGCGCCGGCATCGCCACGCTGCTCGCCGGCTGCACCGGCAACTACCTGATGCTGGCCTGCCGGCCGAGCGTCACCTCCGACACGCTCACGCTCGCGGCGGCCGACGCGAAGAGCGTCGTCACGCAGGTGGACGCCGAGGGGACGGACACCTTCCACGCCGCCAGCGGCGTCGGCTGGTACTTCACCGACACGCAGTCCTGGGGCTTCTTCCCGGCGGGCGAGCCGGTGGTCCGGCTCGAGTGCGACGGCGCCACGACGCTGCCGGCGAAGCGGCTCTGCTGGCACGCGCTCGCGGGCAAGCTCGCCGGCGGCTACCGCTGCGGTGCCACCGTCGACCTCGGCGCCGACCTCACCTGGCGCCGCGTCGTCCTCACGCGCTGACGCGCCGGCCGCTCAGGCGTGCGCCGCCCCGTGGCGCAGCCACGGCGGCTTGGAGCGGTTCTGCGGCGACAGCACCCGCTCGTCGAACGACAGCGGCCCCGGCCCGCCGATGAAGAGGGCCAGCAGCGCCGCCAGGTAGAGCAGGTTCACCTCGATGCCGGGCATGCCGAAGTGCGGCCCCGCGGGCGTCATCTCGGTGACGTTCACGGCCATGAAGCCGTGCGGCAGGTGGACGAGGAACATGGCCACCAGCATCTCGACGCCGAGCAGGACCGAGATCTCGGCGGTGAAGAGGCCGACGAGGAGCGCCAGCCCGCCGAAGAACTCGAGGAAGCCGACGAGCCAGGCGGTGGCCCCGGCCAAGGGGACGCTCATCGAGGCGAGCATGTCGGAGAAGGCCTCGTGGCCGGCGAGGCTCAGGATCTTGGGCGAGCCGTGGATGACGAAGGCGACGCCCAGCAGGGCGCGCAGCGGCAGCGGCCAGAAGGTTGGCAGCTTGCTCTCCATGACGGACCTCCGGGGCGGCGACCCCCAGCGCCGCCGGGGATCCAGTAATCGTGCCGTCGCCGGGGGCAACGCCTGGGGGAGAGGGGGGCGAATCCGGGGCCCCCGAAGGGGAGCGGAGCGCCTCGGAGGCCGCTCAGTGCACCGTGCCGGCCTCGGCCGGGCGGTGCTCCGAGCGGAACTGGACCGTCCCGTCGGCCGCCTCGTCCACCACCACGTGGTCGCCGGCCTTGAGCTCGCCGCGCAGGAGCTTCGTCGCCAGCGGGTCCTGGATCATCCGCTGCAGCGCCCGCTTGAGCGGCCGGGCGCCGTAGGTCGGGTCGTACCCGGCGTCGGCCACCGCCTCGCGCGCCCCCTCGGAGAGCTCGAGCGTGACGTGGCGCTCCTCGAGCAGCTTGCGCAGCCGGCCGAGCTGGATCTAGACGATTCGGCCCACGTCGTCGCGGCCGAGCGGCCGGAAGACCACCGTCTCGTCGACGCGGTTCAGGAACTCCGGCTTGAACTCGGAGCTCAGGTGCTCCAGCGCCGCCTCGCGGATCTGGTCGAGGTCGGCCCCGGGCCGGCTCGCCAGCCGCTGGATGTCGGCCGAGCCGAGGTTGGAGGTCATGATGATGACCGCGTTGCGGAAGTCGACGGTGCGCCCCTGGCCGTCGGTGAGCCGCCCGTCGTCCAGGATCTGCAGGAGCACGTTGAAGACGTCGTGGTGCGCCTTCTCGATCTCGTCGAAGAGGATCACCGCGTAGGGCCGGCGGCGCACCGCCTCGGTGAGCTGGCCGCCCTCGTCGTAGCCCACGTACCCCGGGGGCGCGCCGATGAGCCGCGCCACCGCGTGCTTCTCCATGTACTCGGACATGTCGATGCGGACCATCGCCGCGTCGTCGTCGAAGAGGAACTCGGCGACGGCGCGGGCGGTCTCGGTCTTGCCGACACCCGACGGGCCCAGGAAGATGAACGAGCCCGACGGGCGCTTGGGGTCCTTGAGGCCCGCACGCGTACGC
The DNA here is from genome assembly GCA_035719085.1 of Anaeromyxobacteraceae bacterium. Taxonomy (GTDB): domain Bacteria; phylum Myxococcota; class Myxococcia; order Myxococcales; family Anaeromyxobacteraceae; genus JADKCZ01. The sequence continues at coordinate 53 of DASTGK010000328.1, read as the reverse complement.
CGGATCGCCTGGGAGACCGCCTTGATCGCGTCGTCCTGTCCGACGATGCGCTT
>DASTGK010000327.1:0-3065 GCA_035719085.1 Anaeromyxobacteraceae bacterium | reverse complement strand
GGCGGGCGCGGGCTCGACCGCGGCGGGCGGGGCGCTGGCGGGTCCGGCGCTCGCCGTCATCCAGCAGCAGCTCACCGGCCTCGGCGAGCAGATCAAGAAGGGCGTGCGCGAGGTGCGGCTCACCGTCTCCTGGCCCGACGGCCAGCGGACCGAGTCGTTCACGGTGGTGACGCACCTCGTGGTGCTGACGCCCGGCTCGCAGAAGACCGACGGCTCGACGCTCGTCGCCCCGGTCGCCGCCGGCCAGGCGGGCGCCGCCGGGCTGCCGGTGATGCCGATCCTGCAGGGGCTCAACCCGGGGCGGAACGTCGGGGGGGTGCGGTGATGCGCCCGGCCCGCGGCTTCACGCTCGTCGAGCTCATGATCGCGGCGGCCATCACCGCCTTCATCGGCGTCGTCATCGCCGGCAGCTTCGCCCAGGTGGACCGGGCCTCGCAGATCGTCCGCGAGCAGCAGGAGCGGTACTCGGGGGTGCGCCTGGCGCTCTCGCGCATGGGGCGCGAGGTCTCGATGGCCTTCCTCTCCGAGCACTACGACCGGAGCCGCTTCCGCGACCGGCCCACCCTCTTCAAGGGGCAGGACGACCAGCTCCTCTTCACCACCATGGCCGGCACGCGGCTCTACAAGGACGCCAAGGAGTCGGACCAGATCGTGGTGGAGTACCTGGTGGAGCGCGACCCGGCCACCGGCGAGGAGGCGCTCTTCCGCCGCGTCAAGGCGCACCTCGACGACGAGCCGGACCGCGGCGGCCGCAAGGACCTCGTGGCCGACCACGTCACCAAGCTCTCCCTCCGCTACTGGGACCGCAAGCGCAAGGAGTGGGTGCGCGAGTGGTCCACCCGCTCCACCGAGCGGATGAACGAGCTGCCCCCGCGCGTGAAGATCGACCTCGAGGTGCAGCAGGCCGACGGCAAGCGCGAGACCTACGAGACGCAGGCGCGCGTCGCCATCACCGCGCCGCTGGAGTTCTGACCGTGACCGCCCGCCCCACCAGCGAGCGCGCGCGGCGCCGGGAGCGGGGGGCGGCCCTGCTCGTCGTCATGGTGGCGGTGGCGCTCGTCACCGCGCTGGCCGTCGACCTCGCCTACCAGGCGCGCGTCTCGCTGCAGATCGCCGGCAACGGCCGCGACGAGCTGAGGGCCGAGGCGGCGGCCCGCGGCGCGGTGGCGCTCTCGCGGCTCGTCCTCCACTTCCAGTCGCAGCTCGACGAGGCCTCGGCCCGGACCGGGGCGATGCTCGGGCAGGTGGCGTCGCCGGGGGCGGCGGGCGGGCAGGCCGGCGGCCTCTCCATGCCCCGGCCGCAGATCTGGAAGCTCGTGCCGGTGAGCTCGATGCTCGTCTCCAACCTGTTCGGCGAGGGCGGCGGGAGCGCCCCCGCCGGCGCTCCCGGCCACGCCGGCCACCCGGCCGACGCGGACGGGAGGCGCCCCGGCCCGGCCGCCGAGGGCGGCCCCGAGGCCACCTTCGAGGCGGTCATCGACGACGAGGACCGCAAGGTGAACGTCCAGCTCGACGCCCTGGCGACGGGCGGCCTGCAGGGCGCGCAGCTCGAGGCCTTCCTGCAGCTCGTGGCCGACCGGCGCTGGGACTTCCTCTTCGAGCGCGAGGACGAGGCCGGCCAGCGCGTCTCGCGCACCGACCTCGCCATCCACCTGAAGGACTGGGTGGACGCCGACCAGGTGCAGTCGTCGATCACCGGCGTCCAGGACCGGCCCTTCGAGGACGGCTTCGGCGACGAGAACTTCGCCTACGACCGCGGCCCGGACCGGTACAAGGCCAAGAACGCCCGCTTCGACTCGCTCGACGAGCTCTACCTCGTGTCGGGCGTCTCCGACGCCTTCATGGCCGCCTTCGGCGACCGGCTCACCGTCTACCTCTCGCAGAACTCGCAGATGAACGTGAACGCCGACGACCCGCAGGAGCTGCTGCGCAACGCCCGCATCATGGCCGACCCGAAGAACCAGCCGCTGCTCTCCGACCCGACCTTCCCGGAGCGGCTGCAGAAGGCGGCGCGGGAGCTGCGGCTCGGCGGCTTCCTCGCCATGACGCCCTTCCAGTTCGCCTCGCTGCTCGAGACGCTCGGCGTGGTGGTCCACCCGGACTACACGCAGGCGCGCAACGTCGACCGGCGCGGCGCCTTCACCGATCGCTCGCGCGTCTTCCACGTGCGCGGCACCGGCACCGTCGGGCGGGTCCAGAAGTCCGTCGAGGCGGTGGTGACCTTCGATCCCGACCAGGCGCGGGACGACGCCGGCGCGCTCGGGCGGCTCCTGCACTGGCACGAGGAGTGATCATCATGGCGCAGACCATCCTGGGGCTCGATCTGGGGGCCCGCGCGGTGAAGGCGGTGCTCCTCGAGAGCGCCTTCCGCGGCTTCGAGGTGGCCGGCCACGCCGCCGAGCCGGTCGAGCCGGCCTCGCCCGGGGGGCCGTCGCTGCGCGAGCGGCAGGCGGCGGCGCTGACGCGGCTGCTGGCGGCGCAGGGCTGGCGGGTCGACGGCTGCGTGGCGGCCGCGCCCGGCGCCGGCGTCGCCTCGCACGTCGTCACCCTGCCCTTCACCGATCCGCGCCGCATCGAGCAGACCATCGGGTTCGAGGTGGAGGGGCAGATCCCGTACGAGCTGGCCGACGCGGCCTGGGACTGGCAGCCGCTCGGCGTGCGGGGCGAGGCCTCCGACCTCTGGGTCGGCGTCACGCCCAAGGCCGAGCTGAACGGCGTCCTGGCGGCGCTGGCCGGCGCCGGCATCGACCCGCGGGTGGTGGTGCCGCCCGCCCCGGCGCTGGCGGCGCTGCTCGGCCCGGGCGTGCTCGACGGCCCGGCGCTGCCGGCCGGCGAGGCGCCGCCGGTCGAGGGGATCCTCGACCTGGGCGAGGACCGGCTCAACCTCTGCCTGGCGGTGGAGGGGCGGCTCGAGGCGGCCCGCACCGTGGCCGGCGGCGCCGGCGCCATGGCCCGGGCGCTGGCCCGCGACCTCGCCATCCCCGAGGCCGACGGCGCCCGGCTGCTCGCCGCCGAGGCGGGCGGACCGCCGCTCGAGGGGGCGCTCGCCGCGCTGGCCCGCGAGC
>DASTGK010000326.1:0-2448 GCA_035719085.1 Anaeromyxobacteraceae bacterium | reverse complement strand
GGGGCGGCGACCAGCTGCGCGGCGGCCGGCGCCGGCTCGGGCTTGGCCGCGACGACCGGCGGGGCGGCGGGGGCGCTCGCCGGCTCCTCGGCCGGGGACCGCTCGCGCGTCAGCCGCTCGTGGAAGGTGAGCGCGTCGTCCTTGGCGGCCGGCGCGGCGGGCGGCGGCTGGTCGAGGGCGGCGAGCGCGTCGCCGCGGGTCGACTCGAGCTGCTTCACCGCCAGCTGCCGGCCCACGTTCAGCCCCAGCACGAAGACCACCCCGAGCAGCACCAGCGCCCCGACCACCACCGAGGCGATCTGCCGCCCGTCGAGCGAGAGCTCGACGCGGTCCTTCACCTTCACGTTCTCGCCGTCCATAGGGCTCACCCGATCTCGCGGCGGCGGGGCCCTCTCCCTCCCCACCGCGCGCCTCGGGCGAGTCTAGGCCTCGGCGGCGATATCGCCAGTTTCCGGACTCTCCATCCGCTCGGGGGCCGTGACGCCCAGCACCGCGAGGCCGTTCGAGAGCACCTGGAGCAGCGCGCGGCAGAGGAAGAGCCGCGCCTTGGTGCGGGCCGGATCCGAGCCGATCACCTTCTCGCCCGTCCGCTTCCCCTGCGTGTACCAGGAGTGGAAGGCGGCGATGGTCTCCTGCAGGTAGAAGGCGACCCGGTGCGGCTCGAAGGCCAGCGCCGCCCCGGCCAGCAGGTCGGGGAAGGCGGCGATGCGCCGGATGAGGTCCTGCTCCTCGGGCGAGCCGAGCGTGCGGGCCGCCTCCAGGTCGAAGTCGGGCACGGCCAGGCCGGCCTCGGCCGCCTTGCGGAAGATGGCGTGGAGCCGGGCGTGGCCGTACTGGACGTAGAAGACCGGGTTGTCGAGCGTCTGCTTCTTGGCCAGCTCGACGTCGAAGTCGAGCGGGGCGTCGGAGCGGCGCGTGAAGAAGATGAAGCGGGTGGCGTCCTTGCCCACCTCGTCGACCACCTCGCGCAGCCAGACCACGTTGCCGGCGCGCTTGCCCATCTTCACGGCCTCGCCGCCGCGGGTCAGGTTGACCATCTGGATGAGGACGACGTGCAGGTCGTCCTTGCGGTACCCGAGGGCCTGCAGCGCCGCCCCGAGCCGCGGCACGTAGCCGCCGTGGTCGGCCCCGAGCACGTCGACGAGCAGCTCGGCGCGCTGCCGCTTCTCCCAGTGGTAGGCGATGTCGGCGCAGAAGTAGGTGGTGGTGCCGTCGGCCTTCTTGACCGGGCGATCCACCTCGTCGCCGTAGGCCGAGGAGCGGAAGAGCGTCAGGTCGTCGGCGGCCGAGACGCCCTCCTCGTCGGGCTGCGGCGGGGGCGGCGGCGCCCCCTTCTTCGACTTGGGCGGCGGCAGCTTGCCGACGTAGACCAGGTCGCGGGCCTCGAGGTCCTTCAGGAACCGCTCGACCGTGCCCGACTCGTAGAGCGCCTTCTCCGACGACCAGCGGTCGAAGGCGATGTCGATGGCGGCGAGGTCGCCGCGGATCATCCCGAGCACGTGCTGCACCGCCCGGTCGCGGACGGGGCCGAGCCACTCGGCCTCGGGCGCGTCGAGCCAGCGATCGCCCACCTCGGCCTTCAGGCCGGCGGCGATGTCGCGCACGTACTCGCCGGGGTAGGCCTTGGGCGGGAAGGTGACGGTCCGGCCGTGCAGCTCCTGGTAGCGGAGGTGGACGGAGCGGGCCAGCACCTGCACCTGGGCGCCGTAGTCGTTGACGTAGTACTCGCGCGTCACGTCGAAGCCGGCCCAGCGGAGCAGGCTCTGGACGCCGTCGCCGGTGACGGCGTTGCGGCCGTGGCCGACGTGCATGGGGCCGGTCGGGTTGGCCGAGACGTACTCGACGATCACCTTCTTGCCGCCCCCGACGGTGGTGCGGCCGTAGTCCTTGCCCTGGGCGACGGCCCGCTCCAGCGCCCGCAGCCAGAGCTCCGGCGCCAGCCGCAGGTTGATGAAGCCGGGGCCGGCCACCTCGAGCGAGGCCACCTCGCCGCCCGCGTCGACGGCGCGGATCGCCTCGACGAGCGCCGCGGCCACCTCGCGCGGCGGCTTGCCGGCCGGCTTCGCCAGCACCATGGCGGCGTTCAGGGCGAAGTCGCCGTGCTTGGGGTCGCGGGGCGTGTCGACGCTGAAGGCGACGTCGGCGCTCGGCCAGCGCCCCTCGGCGGCGCCGCGGGCCAGCGCGGCGCGGACGATCTCGATGACGCGATCTCTCACCATAGGGCGAGGGGTCATACCGGGTGCGGCACGGGGCTGCAAGGGGCGCACCGGGTGCGAAAAATGGACGCCGCCCGGTTCGCCGGTAGCATCCAGCGTCGATGGCGCCGCAGCGGCCCCTGCTCCTCGTCCTCGCAGCCCTCGCCACGGGCTGCGCGACCAGGGCGGCGCGGCCCGACGCCACCCCCCTGCCCCCGCCCGCCCGGGAGAGCCGGGCCGGCACCCGCGACCC
>DASTGK010000325.1:0-18177 GCA_035719085.1 Anaeromyxobacteraceae bacterium | reverse complement strand
TGAAGAACAATGGCGACCCGGGCTGGCGAACCCTCAGCAAGGGCTGGCGAAAGCTCATCGACTACGAAGCCGGCTACGAGCTCGCCGTCGCGCTCCGGGCGAAGAAGAAGTGATCAATCATGAGCCCGGTGGGGGAGAGGGAGAAGATCAACTCACCTCGTCATCTCGACGATCCACGCCAGGTAGGCCGCACTCCCGGCCTCCACCGGCAGGGCCAGCACCTCGGGCACGCGGTACGGGTGCTGGCGCAGGATCGCCTCGCGCAGCGGCTCGAGCTTGTCGCGCGCCGTCTTCAAGACGAGCAGCGCCTCCTGGTCGTCGTGCACCTCCCCCTCCCACCGGTAGATGGAGCGGACGCCCGGCAGGACGTTGCCGCAGGCCGCCAGCCGCTCCTCCACCAGCGAGCGGGCCAGGAGCGCGGCCTGCTCCGCCGACGGCGTCGTCACCAGCACCACCAGGGCGTCGGTCATGTGGCCTCCCCTCGCGCCGCCGCCGCGGCGGGCGGCGCGATGCTACAGCCCCTCGCACTTGGCGATGAGCTCCTTCATCACCTCGCTCGTCCCGCCGGCGATGGTGAGGGCCCTGAGGTCGCGCCAGGCGCGCGCCACCGCCGACTCCTCGACGTAGCCCATGCCGCCGTGGAGCTGCAGGCAGTCGTAGGCCACCCGCTGCGCCAGCTCGCAGGCCACCAGCTTGGCCATCGAGATCTCGCGCACCGCCGGCTCGCGCCGGTCGTGGAGCGCCACCGCCCGGTAGGCGAGCCAGCGGGCCGCCTCGATGGCGGCGAGGTGCTCGGCCAGCTTGTGGCGCCAGACCTGGAAGCCGGTGATGGGCCGGCCGAAGGCCTGCCGCTCGCCGCCGTAGCGGATCGCCTCCTCGACGAGGAGCCGCATGCCCGCCACGGCGTGCACCGCCGCCACCAGCCGCTCCCCCTGGAAGTTGGCCAGGATGTGCTGGAAGCCCTGGTTCTCCTCGCCGAGGAGGTAGCGGGCCGGCACCCGGCAGTCCTCGAAGTAGAGGACCGAGGTGCCGGAGCCGCGGTTGCCGATGGTGTCGAGCTTGCGCGAGACCTGGAAGCCCTTCACGTCGGTGGGGAAGAGGAGGAGCGAGAGGCCGCCCCACCCCGGCCCGCCGGTCCGGACCGCCAGCGTGAGGAAGTCGGCCCGGTCGCCGTTGGTGATGAAGGCCTTCGAGCCGTTCACCACCAGGTCGCCGCCGTCGCGCCGGGCGGTGGTGCGGATGGCCGCCACGTCGGAGCCGGCGTCCGGCTCGGTGACGGCGAGCGCCGCGATCCGCTCGCCGCGGATGGCCGGGGCGAGGAACTCGGCCTGCTGCGCCCCGGTGCCGAGCTCGGCGATGACCGGCGTCGCCATCTCGCCGTGCACCAGCATGGCGGTGTTGAGGCCGCCGTGCGTCGAGCGCGCCAGCTCCTCGGCGTAGACCACCACGTGCCAGTAGTCCTGGCCCGAGCCGCCGAGCGCCGGGTCGTAGTGGATGCCGAAGAGGCCGAGCTCGCCGAAGCGCCGGTAGAGCTCGCGGGGGAAGGCGCCGGCCTCGTCCCACTCGCGCGCGTGCGGCGCGAGCTCCTTCTCCACGAAGGCGCGCACGGTGCGCCGGAAGGCCTCGTGGTACTCGCCGAAGGGCTCGAAGGCGCTCGCGGCCATGGCTCCTCCCCGCGCCGCGGCGTCGCTAGCGGGCGCCGAGCATCCCCTTCTTCAGGTCGCCGTCGGCCGGCTTCGCCCCGAGCCAGTTGCGCAGGAGCGCCGCGGCGAAGACCGGCCCCGGGACGTGGGCGCTCCGGTTGCGCGGTCCGGTCACCGTGGCGCCGGTGCCGGGCACGTAGGACACGGCCAGCTCGTCGCCCGACTTGAGGTCCTCGATGGCCGCGTCGATGGCCTCGAGCCCGGGCAGGAGCGCCGGCAGGTCGGCCCTGGAGTTGTTCTCGAACCCCTCCTTGAAGGCGCCGATGATCTTCGCCTTCTCCACGTCGCGCAGGAAGCGCATCGACACCTTCCAGGGCGCGTCGGCGGCCAGGATGGCGGCCGCGTCGCCGCTCTTCTGCTCGAGGTAGAGCGCCCCCACGTAGACCTTCACGATGAACTTGGAGCGGACGCCGGCGCCGTTCAGCACGAGCGTCTTGCCGCCGACGAGGGCGGTGTCGGGCAGGTCCACCCCGGCTACCTTGGTGGCGGCGGCGGGCGCGGCGAGGCAGAGGAGCAGGGCGGCGGCGAGCGGGCGCATGGAGGTCTCCTGGGTGGTTGGCACGGTCCCCCGCCGACTGTAACGCGAGCCCGGCGGAGCGGCGGCCGGCCCCCCGTCGGGGCCTCGTCGCCGCCGGCGCCGCGCTCCCTGCTGGGGTGGGTCGCCAGATCGAACGTCCCGTTCGTTGCGCGGTGGCCCGCTCTCTTCGTACCGTTGACGCCTCACCGGGGGCGGTCGAGGAGGGGCGCATGCAGCGGATCCGGACACTCCAGCACATGGGCAAGGAGATCCTGGTCCTCGACTACGGCGGGCTGGGGGCCGATCAGTACATGGCCGTCGCCAACCAGGCGATGGCCCTCATCGCCACCAAGCCGCGCGCCTCGGTGCTCACCGTCACGGTGGTGAGCGGCACCCGCTTCTCGGTCGGGACCGCGGACGTGATCAAGCGGTACGCCACGCAGAACCGCCCCTTCGTGAAGGCGAGCGCGGTGGTCGGCATGTCGGCGCTGCAGCGGATCATCTTCACGACGGTGCGCCCCTTCCTCGCCGACAAGGTGGCCACCTTCGACTCGGTGCCCGACGCGCTGGCCTGGCTGGTGCAGCAGTAGGGCCGCCGCGGCTCGTTGGGGGGCCGGGCGCCGCGAGCCTTGAAACGGCGCCGCGCGCGGCGAGATCCTCTGGGCAGGAGGTGGCCCATGGCCGTCGCCCAGAAGAAGGTCCTCGTCCGCTCGAGCCTCGCGCGCCCGCTCCACGGGCCGACCCTCGCGTTCGACCTCGACGCCGAGGTGGAGGCGCTCCGCAAGGAGGCGGAGTGGCGCGCCACCGGCCGCAACGCCCGCACGCTGGCCAAGTACCCCGACACCCGCATCGTCCTCGAGGTGATGAAGAAGGGGACGCGCTTCGCGCCGAACGGGCCGAGCGAGCGGCTCACGCTCCAGTGCCTGCACGGCCGGGTCCGCGTCCACGTGCCGACCGGCCGCCACGTCGAGGTGAAGGCCGGCGCGCTCTGCACGCTCGACCGGTTCATGGCGAACCAGATCGAGGCGCTGGCCGACTCGGCCTGCCTGCTCTTCGTCTCCTGGCCGCCGAGCGCCTGACGGCGCGGCCCGCAGTAGCCTTCAGCGCCGGCTCCCCAGCGCCGAGCCATAGGCGACGCCGGCCACGCCGACGAGCACGCCGGCCGCCGCCGCGGGCGCGATCGTCTCGCCGAGCAGCGGCACGGCGAGCGCCACCTGCGCCACGGGCGTGAGCTGCAGCCAGACGGCCGCCTCCGGCACGGTGAGCGCGCCGTAGGCCTCGGCCATGAGGAGCTGGGCGCCCCAGGCGGCGAGCGCCATGAGCGCGGCCAGCCCCCAGGCGAGCGGGTCGAGCGGCCAGGGGTCGAGGGCGAAGGGGAGCGCCACCGGCAGGCCGCCCAGGCAGAAGTAGAAGAAGATGGTGGCGGCGTTGTCGGTGGCCCGCATGGCGCGGATGGTCACCGCGGAGACGGCGGCGAAGACGGCCGCGCCGATGGCGAGCAGCTCGCCGGCGCCGAGGCCGATGGAGAGGCTGCCGCCGCCGAGCACCAGCACGACGCCGGCCGTCGCCACGAGGAGCGCCAGCACCAGGTGGACGGTGGGGCGCTCGCCGAAGGCCACCACCGCCATGGCGGTCGCCAGCACCGGGAAGAGGTTGTAGAGCAGCCCCGCCTCGCCGGCCGGGATGCGGGCCAGCGCCAGGAAGTAGAGCACCACCACCACGCCGCCGGAGAGGCCGCGGCTCCAGAGCAGCCGGCGCCGGTGGGGCGCGTAGAGGCCGGGGCGCAGCCGGAAGGCGACGAGCGAGAAGGCGGCGCCGAGGGCGAAGCGGACCACCGAGAGCTGGCCCGGCGTGAAGCGGCCGCCGCCGCGCGCCAGCTTGCGCGCCAGCACCGCCATGAGGCCGAAGCAGAGGGCCGAACCGAGGAGCAGCAGGCGGGCGCGGAGCCGGGCCGCGCGCGGGGTCACGGCTCCTCCGCCGTGATGCCCGCCGCCGCCTCGCGCTGCGCGGCCGGGGCGTCGGGCCCGGGCCGGTGGCCCAGGACGGATCCGTAGGCCACGCCGGCCACGCCGAGCGCCACGCCCAGCACCGCCGTGCCGCCGAGCCGCTCGCCGATGGAGAGCGCCATGACGAACGAGGCGATGGGCGTGAGCTGCTGCCAGAGCGCCGCCTCGGCCACCGAGAGCGTCCCGTAGGCCTCGGTCATGAGGAGCTGGGCCACGAAGGCGACGAGGCCGCAGGCGGCGGCGGCCACCCAGGGGAGCGGCCCGGACGGCCAGGCGTGGAAGGCGAAGGGGACCGAGACGAGGAGCCCGCCGAGCGCCATGGCGAAGAAGATGGTCGGGGCGTTGTCGGTGGCCCGCAGCGCCCGGATGCTGGTGACGGCCGCGCCGCCCAGCGCCGCCGAGGCGAGCCCGACGAGCTCGCCGGCGCCGAGCCCGAAGCGCATCTCGCCGCCGCCGAGCACCAGCCAGACGCCGGCCGAGGCGATGGCGAGCGCCAGCGCCAGGTGGCCGGTGGGGCGCTCCCCGAGCAGGAAGAAGGAGATGAGGACCGCGAAGATGGGGAAGGTGTTGTTGAGGAGCGTCGCCTCGCCGGCCGGGAGGAGCTCGATGGCGACGTAGTAGAGGAGCGCCGCGGCGCCGCCGAAGAGGCCGCGCGAGATGAGCAGCCCGTACTTGACCGGGCGGAAGGTGCCGGGGCGCGCCACGAAGAGGGCGACCACGGCGGCGAGGCCGACTGCGAAGCGCATCAGGGTGGCCTGGCCGCCGCTCATGCCGTCCGGGCCGCGGCAGGCCAACTTCACCAGCACCGCCGCCAGGCCGAAGAGCGCGCCGGCGCCGAAGAGGAGCGTACGGGCGCGGGCCCGGCTGGGGACCGGGAGCGCGGCTCCGTCGGAGTTCGCCATGGGTCCCGGGGTGTTACCACCTTCCACCGGGGCGCGGAAGCGTCAGCCGACGGTGGCCCTCGTCGGAGCGGCGCGTTAGATACAGCCCTCCATGAGCGAGCCCGAGTCCATCGTCGTCAAGGGCGCGCGCGAGCACAACCTCAAGTCGGTCACGCTGGAGATCCCCAAGAAGAAGCTGGTGGTCTTCACCGGGGTCTCCGGCTCGGGGAAGAGCTCGCTCGCGTTCGACACCCTCTACGCGGAGGGGCAGCGGCGCTACGTCGAGTCGCTCTCCAGCTACGCCCGGCAGTTCCTCGGGCAGATGGAGAAGCCCAAGTACGACACCATCCGCGGCCTGTCGCCCACCATCTCCATCGAGCAGAAGGCGGCCTCCAACAACCCGCGCTCCACGGTCGGCACCATCACCGAGGTGCACGACTACCTGCGCGTGCTCTACGCCTCGATCGGCCTGCAGCACTGCCCCTCCTGCGGGCGGCCGGTGGGCAAGCAGACCTCGCAGCAGATCGTCGAGGCCATCCTGGCCATGCCGGAGGGGTCGCGCATCCTGGTGCTGGCGCCGCTCGTCCAGAACCGCAAGGGCGAGTACCGCGAGCTGCTCGGCGACGTGCAGCAGCGCGGCTTCGCCCGCGTGCGCGTCGACGGCATGATCCACCAGCTCTCGGAGCGGCTGGCGCTCGACAAGAAGCTGAAGCACGACATCGAGCTGGTGGTGGACCGGCTGGTGGTGAAGGAGGGCATCCGCGCCCGGCTCACCGACTCGGTGGAGACGGCGCTGCGCGAGGGCAAGGGGACGCTGGTCGTCGCCGACGCCGACAAGGAGCAGGCGGTCGGCCCGGGCGTCGACCCGGAGGCCTACAAGAAGCACGACCGCTTCTTCTCCGAGCTGAACGCCTGCCACGCCTGCGGCCTCTCCTTCGGCGAGCTGGCGCCGCAGAACTTCTCCTTCAACAGCCCGCTCGGCTCCTGCCCCGACTGCCAGGGGCTCGGCACCCGGGCCGAGATGGACCCGGACCTCATCATCCCCGACCCGTCGCTCACCATCCGCGACGGCGCGGTGGAGCCGTGGGCCTCGGGCATGGAGCGGGGCGAGGGCTGGACCTTCGAGTTCGTGGAGCACCTGGCCCGCTCGCTCAAGCTCGACCTCGACACCCCCTGGGCCAAGCTCTCCAAGCGCGACCGCGACCTGGTGCTCCTCGGCACCGAGTCGCTCAAGGACCCGCGCGTCCGCATCGAGTGGGAGGGGGTGCTGGCGCAGCTCTACCGGCGCTTCCGCTCGACCGGCTCGGAGGCGATGCGCCGCTACTACATGCGCTACTTCTCCGACAAGCCGTGCGCCACCTGCGGCGGCGAGCGGCTCCGGCCGGAGAGCCGGGCGGTGCGGATCCGCGGCCGGGGGATCGTGGAGCTGTCGCGCCTCACCATCGGCGAGGCGCATGCCTGGCTCGGCCAGCTCGGGCTCACGGGCGCCGAGGCGACCATCGCCGAGGAGCTGCTCAAGGAGATCCGCAACCGGCTCAAGTTCCTGCTCGACGTCGGCCTCGGCTACCTGACGCTCGACCGGCCCGGGCCGTCGCTCTCCGGCGGCGAGAGCCAGCGCATCCGGCTCGCCTCGCAGATGGGCTCGGAGCTGACCGGCGTCATCTACATCCTGGACGAGCCCTCCATCGGGCTCCACCAGCGCGACAACGGCAAGCTGCTCGCCACGCTCAAGCGGCTGCGCGACATCGGCAACTCGGTCATCGTCGTGGAGCACGACGAGGAGACGATGGAGGAGGCCGACTGGCTCGTCGACTTCGGGCCGGGGGCCGGCGCCCACGGCGGCGAGATCGTGAGCCGCGGCACGCCGGCCGAGGTGAAGGCCGACCCGGCCTCGCTCACCGGCGCCTACCTCTCGGGCCGGCGCGAGATCCCGCTGCCGGCGCGCCGCCGCGACGCCCAGCGCGGCGCCATCACGGTGAAGGGGGCCAAGGAGAACAACCTCAAGGACGTGACCGTCGCCTTCCCGCTCGGCCGCTTCGTGGCCGTGACCGGGGTCTCGGGGGCGGGCAAGTCGACCCTGGTGAACGCGGTGCTGCGGCCGGCGCTGACCCGGCTCCTCCACGGCACGCGCGACGTCCCGGGCAAGCACGAGGGGCTCTCCGGCGCCGAGGCGGTCGACAAGCTCATCGACATCAACCAGCAGCCCATCGGCCGGACGCCGCGCTCCAACCCGGCCACCTACACCAAGCTCTTCGACCACATCCGCGAGGTCTTCTCGCAGACGCCGGAGGCGCGCGCCTTCGGCTACCAGCCGGGCCGCTTCAGCTTCAACGTCAAGGGGGGCCGCTGCGAGGCCTGCCAGGGCGACGGCATGAAGCTCGTCGAGATGCACTTCCTGGCCGACGTGCTCGTGCCCTGCGAGGTCTGCAACGGCAAGCGGTTCAACGACGCCACGCTGCGCGTGCAGTTCAAGGGGAAGAACATCGCCGAGGTGCTCGACCTCTCCATCGCCGAGGCGATGGAGCACTTCGCGGCCCACAAGGAGATCGTCCGCATCCTGACGACGCTCGACGACGTGGGGCTCGGCTACCTGAAGCTGGGGCAGCCCTCGCCCACCCTCTCCGGCGGCGAGGCGCAGCGCATCAAGCTCTCCCGCGAGCTGGCGCGGGTCGGCACCGGCCGGACGCTCTACATCCTCGACGAGCCGACCACCGGCCTCCACTTCGAGGACGTGCGCAAGCTGCTCGCCGTGCTCGACCGGCTGGTCGAGGCCGGCAACTCGGTGCTGGTCATCGAGCACAACCTCGACGTCATCAAGTGCGCCGACTGGGTGGTGGACCTCGGCCCGGAGGGCGGCGACGAGGGCGGGCGCGTCATCGCCGAGGGGACGCCGGAGGAGGTGGCGCGGGTGAAGGAGAGCTCCACCGGCCAGTACCTCGCCAAGGTGCTGGCGCACCACCGGGCGCGGCGTCGCTCCGCGGCGGCCGGCGCGCCGCAGGAGGCGGCGGGGTAGCCGATTGGGCGCCCCGGGGCGCGGGTCCGGCGGTACCATGGCCCTCCATTTCCTTCCGGAGGGACCACCATGCCGACCACCACCGAGAACCTCGCCACCGCCTTCGCCGGCGAGAGCCAGGCCAACCGCAAGTACCTCGCCTTCGCCCGCCAGGCCGAGAAGGAGGGGCTGCCGCAGATCGCCCGGCTCTTCCGCGCCGCCGCCGAGGCCGAGACGATCCACGCGCTGGCCCACTTCGCCAACATGGGCGGCGTCGGCACCACGCTGCAGAACCTCGAGGCGGCCGTGTCCGGCGAGACGTACGAGTTCACCGAGATGTACCCGCCCATGGTGGCGCAGGCCGAGGCCGAGGGGCACAAGGGGCGCCACATGCTCGGCTTCGCCAACGCCGCCGAGCGGGTGCACGCCAAGCTCTTCAAGGAGGCGCTCGCCGCCATGAAGGCCGGCAAGGACCTCTCGCAGATGGACGTCTACCTCTGCCCGGTCTGCGGCGACCTCGAGTTCGGCGCGCCGCCGGACCGCTGCCCGATCTGCGGCGCGCCCGCCTCGAAGTACCAGAAGGTCTAGCCGCTCGCGCCACGGTGGCGCGGGGCCCGTCGCCTCGCGCCACCCGGTGTCCCGCATCGGGTCGAAGCCACGGCCACGGCCACGGCGACGGGTTCGGGTTCGGGTTCGGGTTCGGGTTCGGGAGTGGAGACCTACCCGCGGGCCGCCACCAGCGCCGCCTCGGCCGCGGCGTCCACCGCCGCCGCCACCGGGGGCGAGAGGCGGGCGGCGTAGCGGTCCGGCGGGGCGATGACCACGCCGACCACGCGCACCCGCGGCGAGACCGCCTCGGGCGCCAGCGTCCGGGCGAGCGCCAGCGCCTGGCCGGCCGAGAGCCCGTGCGACGAGAGCGGCGTGAGGGCCGCGGTGGAGAGGTCCGACGGCGGCAGCGTCACCACGAGCCCGGCCGGCGCCGCGGTGCCCACGAGGGCGTCGACGATCACCACCGGCCCCGGGTGCTGCACCAGCTCGACGAGCGCGCTCGCCTCGGCCGCCTGCACCACCTCGACGCCCGGCGGCGGGCCGAGCGCCTCGATCCGCGCCGCCACGGCCGGCCCCACGCCGTCGTCGCCGGCGGCCGGCTGCCCCAGGCAGATGATCCGACCCGGGCTCACCGGCGCTCCACCGACAGCGTCAGGAAGTGGGTCGAGCAGCTGATGCACGGGTCGTAGTTGCGCACCGCCTGCTCGGCGAGGAGCGTGGCGGCGGCGTGGTCGAGCCGTGCCAGCTGGGGGGCGAGGGCGATGAGGTCGTCCTCCATGATCGCCAGGTTGTGGCTCGTCGGCGCCACCACCTTGGCCCGGGTGAGGAGCCCGTCCGGCCCGACGTCGTAGGCGTGGTAGAGCAGGCCGCGCGGCGCCTCGACCGCCCAGCCGGCCCGCCCGGCCCGGCGCGGCACCTCGGCGAAGCCGGCCGCCGGCGGCTGCCAGGCCTCGACGATCCGGACGGCCTCGTCGAGCGCCTCGATCACCTCGACGGCGCGCACCAGGATGGTCTTGAAGGGGTTGCGCAGCGTCGGGTCGATGCGGGCCTGGCGCGCCGCGGCCCGCGCCGCCGGGCCGAGCCTGTCGAAGGCGAGCGCGAAGCGGGCCAGCGGGCCGACGTGGAAGAGGCCGCCGCCCTTCAGCCGCGAGTGGAGCGCGTTGGAGCGCTGCACGTGCTCCTCGACGAGGTGCTCGTCGTAGTCGGCCACGTCGAGGTCGAGCCCCTTCGACGAGACGATCCGCCCCTCGAACATCGGGTACTCGTCGGGGTGAAGGAGCGCCACGAGCTCGTAGTCGCGCTCGAGGTCGGGGAAGGGCAGCTTGGCGAGCGCCGGCACGAGGTCGGCGACGGCGTCGCGAGCCCAGCGCAGCTCCGGCAGGAGCGGCAGCAGCTCGTCGCGACGCGGCGCGCGCCAGAAGCCGCCGACGCGCAGGTTGACCGGATGGATCTCCCGGCCGCCCACCGCGGCGCAGAGCGCGTTGCCCGCCTTCTTCACGCGGAGCGCCGTGCGCACCAGCTCCGGGTGGTCCTTCGACATCTCGATGGCGCCCGGGTAGCCGAGAAAGTCGGGGGCGTGGAGCAGGAAGGCGTGCAGGACGTGGCTCTCGATCCAGCTGCCCGCGTGGATGAGCCGGCGCAGCTGCCGGATCTCCGGGCCCGTCTCGACGCCGAGCGCCCGCTCGATCGCCAGCGACGAGGCGAGCTGGTGCGAGAAGGGGCAGATGCCGCAGATGCGGGCGGTGACGTCGGGCGCCTCGAGCCGGTCGCGCCCGCGCAGCAGCCCCTCGATGAAGCGGGGCGGCTCGAAGATGTCGAGCCGGACCTCCTTGGCCGCCTCCCCCTCGAAGACGACGGTGAGGGCCCCCTCCCCCTCGACGCGGGCCAGGTAGTCGACGTGGATGGTGCGCTGGCTCACGGGCGGCCCCCCTCGAGCGCCTTGGCGCCGGCGTTGAAGCGGCGCAGCTCGCGGAGCACCTCGGCGTCGGAGAGTCCGCAGCCGCGCAGCACCCCCTTCAGCTGCTCCAGGTTGATCGACTCGGACGGGCCGAAGCAGCCGAAGCAGCCGCGCGCCCAGCTCGGGCAGAGCGCGCCGCAGCCGGCCTGCGTGATGGGGCCGAGGCAGGGCTGGCCGCGCGCCACGGTGACGCAGACGTTGCCGCGCCGCTTGCACTCCAGGCAGACCGAGAAGGTCGGCAGGGTGGGCGTGCGCCCGGCCAGCATGGCCTGGACCGCGAGCAGGAGCTGCTTCTTGTTCACCGGGCAGCCGCGCAGCTCGTAGTCGACCTGCACGTGGTCGGCGATGGCGGTGGAGGTGGCCAGCGTCTCGACGTACTCCGGCGAGGCGTAGACCATCCTCACGAGGTCGTCCTTCGGCACGAAGTTGCGCAGCGCCTGGATGCCGCCGGCGGTGGCGCAGGCGCCGATGGCCAGCACCTGGCGCGACAGGCGGCGCACCTCGTGGATCCGCTCCACCTCGTGCGGCGTAGTGATGGAGCCCTCCACCAGCGACAGGTCGTAGGGGCCGCGCACCTCGGCGCGCGTCGCCTCGGGGAAGTAGGCGAGCTGCGCCTGCCCGGCGAGGGCCAGCAGCTCGTCCTCGCAGTCGAGCAGCGACATCTGGCAGCCGTCGCAGGAGGAGAACTTCCAGACGGCGATCTTGGGGAGCTTCCTCGGCCGCGGGGGCCGGACCGGCGGGCGCGTCACGGGCTAGACCTCGCGCAGATCGAAGGAGGGGGCGACCCGGTCGAAGCGGAAGACCGGGCCGTCCTTGCAGACGTGGAAGGGGCCGTACTGGCACTGGCCGCACAGCCCCAGGCCGCACTTCATGTTCCGCTCCATCGAGACGTGGATGCGCTCGTGCGGCAGGCCGAGCGCCGCCAGGTCGCGGACGGCGAAGCGCATCATCACCTCCGGCCCGCAGACCATGGCCACGGTCCGGTCCGGGTCGAGCGCCAGGTTCTTGAAGAGGCCGGTGACGAGGCCGACGTTGCCGCTCCAGCCGAGCGAGCGCCGGTCGACGGTGGTCTGGACCCAGACGTCCTTGGCGGCCCAGCGCTCCAGCTCGCGCCGGTAGAGCATGTCCTCGGGCGAGCGGGCGCCGTAGAGGAGCGCCACCTTGCGGTACTGCGAGCGGTTGGCGAGCACGTGGTAGATGGCCGGCCGCAGCGGCGCGAGCCCGAGGCCGCCCGCCACCACGAGCACGTCCTGGCCGCGCGCCTCCTCCACCGGCCAGGCGTTGCCGTAGGGGCCGCGGATGCCGAGCCAGTCCCCCTTCTTGAGCCCCTGCATGGTGATGGAGACGCCGCCCACGGCGCGCACCGTGTGGACGAGCCGCTCCGGCCGCGCCGGGTCGCCGCTGATCGAGATGGGCAGCTCGCCCACGCCGCGCAGCCAGAGCATGTTGAACTGGCCCGGATGGAACGGGTGGCCGCGCTCGGGGGCGAGCTCGAAGCTGAGCGTGTCGGGCGTCTCGCGCACCACGCGCGTGATGAGCGTGGGCGTGGGCGCCATGGGGTCGCAGCAAGGGCCCATCTTCTCCGCACCCGCACCCGAACCCGAACCCGTGCCCCTGCCCCTGCCCGTGCCCGACCGCTTCCCCTTGCCCGCCGCGCTCACGCCCGCACCTCCCCCATCTCCTCGAGCTCCCGGATGGCCCGCACCTCGGCGGTGAGGTCGATGCCCGCCGGGCACCAGGTGATGCACCGGCCGCAGCCGACGCAGCCGAGCACGCCGAACTGCGCCTTCCAGGTGGAGAGCTTGTGCGTGAGCCAGTGGCGGTAGCGGCCGGCCGTGCTCTGGCGCACGCTGCCGCCGTGGATGTAGCTGTGACGCCGGGTGTGGCAGCTGTCCCAGCGGCGCCAGCGGATGGCCACCTCGCCGGCGAGGTCGGTCCGGTCGACGACGTTGGTGCAGTAGCAGGTCGGGCAGACGAGCGTGCAGGAGGTGCAGGAGAGGCAGCGCGAGGCCACCTGCTCCCAGCGCGGGCTGCGCGCGCTGCGGGCGAGGAGCGGCGCCACCCCCTCGGCGTCGAGCGTGCGCCCCATGCGCGTCGCGGCCCGCGCGCTCACCGCGGCCGCCGCGACGAGGTCCGCCTCCGGCGCGGGCGCCAGCGCGAGCGCGCCGGCCAGCTGCGCCCCCGCCTCGCTCCCCACGTCGACGACGAAGCGGTGGCCGCCGTCGAGGAGCTCGGTCAGCGCGAGATCGAAGCCGCCGCGGGCGCGCGGGCCGGTGCCCATCGAGGCGCAGAAGCAGGTGCCGCCCGGCTCGGCGCAGTGGACCGCCACGACGAAGAGCCCCTTCTTCGCGGCGACGTAGTGCGGGTCGGCGACGGCGCCGTGGGCCAGCACCCGGTCCTGCACCGCGATCGCCTCGAGGTCGCAGGGGCGCACGCCGAGGAGGGCCAGGCGCCGCTCCACCGGCGGCTCGGCCAGCACGGTGAAGGCGCCCTTCTTCCCGGGGCGCGACTCGAGCAGCTTCTGCCGCTGCGGGTGGAGGTCGTGGCGCCAGCTCTTCGGGCCGAGCGCGTGGCCGAAGAAGGCGCCGTCGCCGCGCGGCGCGAGCCGGTAGCGGCCGGGCGACTGCTCGTCACCGAGGCCCACCGGCAGCGCGGAAGCCCCCTCGATGGGCTCCGGCATGAGCGCCCCGTCCTTCTGGACCGGCGCCCGGACCTCGAACCCACGCGCGCGGAGCGCCTGGACGAGGTCGTCGAGCCGGCCGGCCGGCAGGAGCGCCCGGTCGCCACGGCGAAGTGGACCGGTCCGGTCGGGAGTCACCTCGGATGGGGCCATTCGACCACTCCCTCCAAAAAGGAAGTGAGTTTTCGCGAATGTGGACTAATCTTGTCAACGTAGGTATACCCCCTACGTGTGAGTGGGACATCGCGTCATGAGACTCCGGACCGGGTCTCGGCGCCCCGCGCTGCGTCCGGCCCGGGCCGAGCGGCGGTCGCCTCCACCGGGCGAGCCCCCCGCGCGCCGCGTCGGCCGGCCGCTTAGAATCGGTGGCTCCATGGCCGAGCGATCCCGCCCTGGGGACGGCACCCAGGTGGCCGCCCCGAAGACCAAGACCGAGAAGAAGGTCGAGCGGCCGCCGCTCTACAAGGTGCTGCTGCACAACGACGACTTCACCACCCAGGAGTTCGTCGACTGGGTGCTCGTCTCGGTCTTCCGGCACGATCCCGAGACGGCCCACCGCATCATGCTGAACGTTCACATGCACGGCATCGGCGTGGCCGGTATCTATCCCTACGAGATCGCCGAGTCGAAGGCGCAGAAGACGATGTCGCTGGCCAGGGAGGCGGAGTTCCCGCTCCTCTGCACGATCGAGCCGGAGTAGCGATGGTGACGGTGTCCAAGGAGCTGCAGCAGACCCTTCAGGCGGCGGTGGCGGAGGCGCGGCGCCGCCGCCACGAGTACGTGACGCTGGAGCACCTGCTCCACGCCATGGTGAAGGACAAGGTCGCCTCGGAGGTGCTGCTCGCCTGCGGCGCCGACCTGCCGCTGCTCCAGAAGGAGCTCGAGGAGTACCTCGACCGGACGCTCGAGTCGCTCGACGGGCAGCAGGAGCCGGAGCAGACCGCCGCCTTCCAGCGCGTGCTGCAGCGGGCCGCCTGGCACGTGCAGGGGACCGGGCGCACCGAGCTCAACGCCGGCGACGTGCTCGTGGCCATCACCCGCGAGCGCGGCTCGCACGCCGTCTACCTGCTGGAGAAGCAGGGCGTGCGCCGGCTCGACATCCTCCAGTACATCTCGCACGGCATCAGCAAGGACGGCGCCGGCGGCGGCCCGTCGGGCGGCGAGGGCGAGGGGGGCGAGCGCGACGAGGAGGGGCCGCCGGCCACGGTGAAGGACCCGTTCCGCGCCTTCACCGTCAACCTGGTGGAGCGGGCGGCGCAGGGGCTCATCGACCCGCTCATCGGGCGCGACGCCGAGATCGAGCGGACCATCCAGGTGCTCTGCCGCCGGCGCAAGAACAACCCGGTCTTCGTGGGCGATCCGGGCGTCGGCAAGACGGCCATCGTCGAGGGGCTGGCGCTGCGCATCCACGAGAAGAAGGTGCCGGCGGTGCTGGCCGAGGCGGCCATCTACTCGCTCGACATGGGGGCGCTGCTGGCCGGGACCAAGTTCCGCGGCGAGTTCGAGCAGCGGCTCAAGGGCGTCATCGCCGGGGTGAAGAAGATCCCGAACGCCATCCTCTTCATCGACGAGATCCACACCATCGTCGGCGCCGGGGCCACCAGCGGCTCGTCGCTCGACGCCTCCAACCTGCTGAAGCCGGGGCTGGCCTCGGGCGAGCTGCGCTGCATCGGCTCGACCACCTACCAGGACTACAAGGCCACCTTCGAGCGCGACCACGCGCTGGCCCGCCGCTTCCAGAAGATCGAGGTGGGCGAGCCCTCCATCGAGGACACGGTCAAGATCCTGCGCGGCCTGAAGAAGGTCTACGAGGACCACCACGGCGTCGAGTACACGCCGCGCGCCATCCGCGCCGCCGCCGAGCTCTCGGCCAAGCACATCAACGACCGCAAGCTGCCGGACAAGGCCATCGACGTGCTCGACGAGGCCGGCGCGCGCGACCGGATGCGCGCCGAGTCGAAGCGCCACCGCCGCATCACCGCTCGCGACGTGGAGCGGGTGGTGGCGCGCATCGCCAAGATCCCGGAGAAGACCGTCTCGGCCGACGACAAGTCGGCGCTGCAGAACCTGGAGCCGGAGCTGCGCAAGGTGATCTTCGGCCAGGACGCCGCCATCGAGGCCATCGCCGCGGCCGTCAAGCTCGGCCGCTCGGGCCTCGGCAGCCCGGAGAAGCCGACCGGCTGCTTCCTCTTCTCCGGCCCGACCGGCGTCGGCAAGACCGAGGTGGCGAAGCAGCTGGCCCGCATCCTCGGCACCGAGTTCCTGCGCTTCGACATGACCGAGTACCAGGAGAAGCACACCGTCTCCCGGCTCATCGGCGCGCCGCCCGGCTACGTCGGCTTCGACCAGGGCGGGCTCCTCACCGACGCCATCCGCAAGACGCCCTACGCCGTGCTGCTGCTCGACGAGATCGAGAAGGCCCACCCGGACATCTACAACCTGCTGCTGCAGGTGATGGACCACGCCACGCTCACCGACAACAACGGGCGCAAGGCCGACTTCCGCAACGTGGTGCTCGTCATGACCACCAACGCCGGGGCGCAGGAGCTCTCGGCCCGCCGCGTCGGCTTCGGCTCCGAGGCGCAGGCGCCGGGCAACGCCCGGGCGGCCATCGAGCGGACCTTCAGCCCGGAGTTCCGCAACCGGCTCGACGCCTGGGTCTCGTTCGACAGCCTGCCGGCCGAGGTGGTCGCCAAGATCGTCGACAAGTTCGTCGCCGAGCTGGCGGCGCAGCTCCTCGAGAAAAAGGTGGCGCTCGAGCTGACGCCGGCTGGGCGCGCCTGGTTCGCCGAGCACGGCTTCGACCCGAAGATGGGCGCCCGCCCCATGGCCCGGCTCGTCCAGAACGAGCTCAAGAAGCCGCTCGCCGAGAAGATCCTGTTCGGCGAGCTGCAGGAGGGCGGGACGGTGCGCATCGAGGTGGACGACGAGCACGACGCCCTGCGTCTGGTGGTGAAGAAGGCCGAGGCGCCGGTCCCGGCGTAAGACCTTGGCCCCCTCTCCCCCCCCCTCGAGGGAGAGGGTCGGGGTGAGGGGGCTGCCTGAGCAGCCAGCAGAGCCTCGCCGTGCGGCGAGACACCCGCCCGCTTGACACCCCCGGACCCGTCCTTACCTAGAACCCGTGACGGCCGTGCGGCGCGAGAGCCCCGCCGGCGGCCGTCCGGGCTAACCACATTCCGAGACGTGAAAGGAGACAGCCATGCTGACCCTCTGGAGGACCACCCCTGCCCTGCCGTCCCTCGCCGCCGAGGTGAGCCGGCTCATGAACGACGTCGCGCTCTCCACCCCGGCCTGGAGCGCCGCCGGCCTCGCCCCCGCGGCCGACGTGCTCGAGACGCCCGACGCCTTCCGCGTCAGCCTCGACCTGCCCGGCGTCGACGCCGCCAGCATCAAGCTGGAGGTGGAGAAGGACACGCTCTCCGTCCAGGCGGAGCGGAGCCTGCAGGCGCCGGCGGCCGGCGAGGAGCTGCACCGGCGCGAGCGCCCCTACGGCACCTTCGCCCGCACCTTCAGGCTCCCGTCCACGGTGGACGCGGCGCGCGTCGAGGCCCGCTACGAGGCGGGCGTGCTCACCGTCGTCCTCCCGAAGCGCGAGGAGGCGAAGCCGCGGACCATCCAGGTGAAGGTGGCCTGAGCCCTGGGGCAGGATCGGAACCGACGCCCCGGCCGGCCGCGCGAGCGGGCTGGCCGGGGCCTCGCCGCCTTGGGGGCCGCGCGGCTCGACGCCACCGGTTCGCACCGGGCGCGCCCGCGGTATAGAACGGCCGCCGTGCAGCCGCTCCCCATCGACCCCCTCCTCCCCGAGATCGTCGCCGCGCTGCGCGCCGGGCCGTCGCTCGTCATCGAGGCCCCGCCGGGCGCCGGCAAGACGACGCGGGTGCCGGCGGCGCTCGTGGCGGCCGGGCTGGTCGAGGGGGAGGTGGTGGTGCTCGAGCCGCGGCGCCTCGCCGCCCGGCTGGCGGCGCGGCGCGTCGCCGAGGAGCTGGGGGAGCGGCCGGGCGAGACGGTCGGCTACCAGGTCCGCTTCGAGGACGTCTCCGGGCCGCGCACCCGCATCCGCTACGTCACCGAGGGGCTCCTCACCCGCCGGCTGCTCGCCGATCCCTCGCTGCGCGGCGTGGGGGCGGTGCTGCTCGACGAGTTCCACGAGCGCCACCTGCAGGGCGACCTGGCGCTGGCGCTGCTGCGCCGGCTGCAGCGCACCAGCCGGCCCGACCTGAAGCTCGTCGCCATGTCGGCAACGCTCGACGCGGCGCCGGTGGCCCGCTACCTCGAGGCGCCGACGCTCCGCTCGGAGGGGCGGCGCTTCGACGTGGCGGTCGAGTACCTGTCGCCGGAGGAGGCGGCGCGCCCCGACCAGCGGCTCGAGGACCTCGTGGCCCGCGCCGTGAAGCGGCTCCTCGGGGAGGAGCCGGACGGCCACCTGCTCGTCTTCCTGCCGGGCGCCGCCGAGATCCGCTGGTGCGGCCAGCGGCTCGCCGGGCTCGGGGAGCTGGGCGTCGACGTCCTGCCGCTCCACGGCGACCTGCCGCCCGAGGAGCAGGACCGGGCCGTGCGCCCCTCGGCGCGGCGCAAGGTGATCCTCTCCACCAACGTGGCCGAGACCTCGGTCACCATCGAGGGGGTGGTGGCGGTGGTCGACGGCGGGCTCGCGCGCATCGCCTCCCACTCGCCCTGGTCCGGGCTGCCGACGCTCGAGGTGCGCCGCATCGCCCGGGCCGCCGCCGCCCAGCGGGCCGGCCGCGCCGGCCGCACCCGCGCCGGCCGCTGCCTGCGGCTCTACACCCGCCACGATCACGACGGCCGGGCGGCCTACGAGACCCCGGAGGTGGAGCGCGAGGACCTCTCCGAGCCGCTCCTCGCGCTCGCCTCCTTCGGCCTGCTCGCCGAGC
>DASTGK010000324.1:0-11669 GCA_035719085.1 Anaeromyxobacteraceae bacterium | reverse complement strand
GCTCGCCGTCACCGGGGCGACGGCCGCCGTGGTGGCGGCGCGGGCCCGCTCGCTCTCGCGCCGCGGCGCCCGGGCGCGCGAACTGGCGCGGGCCATGCGCGACGACTGCCAAGCGGTGCTGCGCCACCACGGCATCCAGCTCGACGCGGCCGGCGCCGTGCCGCCCGGCCCGGCGCTCATCGCCTGCAACCACGTGAGCTGGCTCGACCCGCTCGTGGTGGCGGCCTGCGTCCCCTGCGCCCCCATCTCCAAGCTCTCCGTGCGCGGCTGGCCGGTGGTCGGAGCGCTGGCGAGCCGGCTCGGCGTCATCTTCCACGAGCGCGGCGACGGCGCCTCCGGCCTGCGCGTGCTGCGCCAGGCGGAGCGGGCGCTCGAGGCCGGCCTGCCGGTGCTCAACTTCCCCGAGGGGACCACCACCGACGGCGCCGGCGTGCTCCGCTTCCGCAAGGGGCTCTTCGGCCTGGCGCGCCAGCTCGGCGTGCCGGTGGTGCCGGCGGCCATCCGCTACGAGCCGGCCGACCTCGCCTGGACTGGCGACGCCACCTTCGTGCCCCACTACCTGCGGCTGGCGGCGCGCGGCACCTCGCGCGTGCGGCTGCGCTTCGGCGGCCCGCTCCGGTCCGCCGCCGACGAGGGCGACGCCGCGGCGCTGGCCGAGGCCTCGCGCGAGCGGGTCGTGGCGCTGCTGGAGGGGGCATGAGCCAGCAGTCGGCGCAGGAGTACCTGGCCCACGGCCAGACCCCGTTCTTCCGGCTGCCGCAGGCGGCCCTCCCGGCGCCGCTGCCCCCGGGCACGCGCGCCGCCCTCCTCGGCGTCCCCTTCGACGGCGGCGCCACCGCCGCGCCCGGGGCCCGCTTCGCCCCCTTCCACGTGCGGCGCGTCTCGGCCTTCGTGCAGGGGTGGCACCCGGTCCACCGGGTGGCGGTCTTCGAGGCGACCGGCGCCGTCGACGCCGGCAACGTCCTCTTCCCGCCCTTCCAGCCGGCCGCGGTGCGCGCGTGCGTCGAGGCCGCGGCGCTCGCCGTCCACCGGGCCGGCGCCGCCCCCTTCCTCGTCGGCGGCGACCACTCGATCGCCCTCCCGGCGCTGCGGGCGGCGGCCAAGGCGCACGGCCCGGTGGCGGTGGTCCACGTCGACGCCCACCTCGACACGAGCGGCCCGGAGGTCTGGGGCGAGCCCTTCCACCACGGCACGCCCTTCCGCCACGCGCTCGAGGAAGGGCTCATCCAGCGCGGCCAGCTCCACCAGATCGGCCTGCGCGGCCCCTGGGGCACGCCGGACGACGGCGCGCTGGCGGCCGCCCACGGCGCCGTCCAGGTCTCGGCCGACGCGGTCGGGACGCTGGGCGCCGAGGCGGTGGCGGCGCGCCTCCGCCACGCCGTCGGCGACCGGCCGGTCTACCTCTCCTTCGACGTCGACGCCGTCGACCCGGCCTACGCCCCCGGGACCGGCACGCCGGCGCCGGGCGGCCTCTCCTCGCGCGAGGCGCTGGCGCTCCTGCGCGGCCTCGCCGGCCTGGAGGTGGTCGGCATGGACCTCGTCGAGGTCTGCCCGGCGCTCGACCACGCCGACCTCACCTGCCACCTCGCGGCCCACCTGCTCTTCGAGGGGCTGGCCCTCGTGGCCATCGCGGCGGGCTGATCACGGGCACTTCGCGCTCGACACCAGCTTCAGCGCCACCGGGATGAACTCGGTCGCGGCGGGCGGCGCGCCGCCCTTCACCAGCTGATCCGCCTTTTCCACGGCGAGCCGCCCCATCTCGGCCGGCTGCTGCGCCACCGTCGCCTTGAGGTCGCAGGCGGCCACCGCCTTGACGGCGTCGTCGGTGGCGTCGAAGCCGACGAGGCGGATGTGCTTGCGGCTCGCCCGGATGGCCTGGAGCGCGCCGAGGGCCATCTCGTCGTTGTGGGCGAAGACGGCGTCGATCTTCGGCTGCGCCTGGAGCACGTTCTCCATGACGGAGAGCCCCTGCGCCCGGTCGAAGTTGGCCGTCTGGCGGGCCACCACCTTCACGCCGGGGCAGCCGGCCTTGAGCGCCTCGTTGAAGCCCTGGCCGCGGTCGCGCGCCGCCGAGCTGCCGGGGATGCCCTCGAGCTCCACCGCCGCCCCCTTGCCGCCGAGCAGCTTGCAGACGAGCGCGCCGGCCAGCTTGCCGCCGGCCACGTTGTCCGAGGCGATGTGGAAGGCGACCCGGCCGCCCGCCGCCGCCCGGTCGACGGTGATGACCGGGATGCCGGCCGCGTTGGCCCGCTGGATGGCCGGCACCACGGCGGCGGCGTCGGTCGGGTTGACCAGGATGACCTTCACCTTCTTCTGGACCAGGTCCTCCACGTCGGCCACCTGCTTGTCCGGCTTGTCCTGGGCGTCGAGCACCACCAGGTCGAGCCCCGCCTTGGCGGCGGCGGCCTTGGCCCCGTCGCGCAGGGTCACGAAGAAGGGGTTGTTGAGCGTCGAGACCGAGAGCCCCACGGTCTCGCGCGCCTGGGCCGGCGCCGCCAGCGCCAGCGCCGAGAGCAGCAGCAGCGTTCCACGCAACGGCATGTCGCACCTCCGCACGGATTCAGTCCTTCCGGTTGGCCACCAGACGATCCACGAGCAGGGCCCCGAGGATCACCCCTCCTTTCACGATCTGCTGGTAGAAGGCCGAGACGTCGAGCAGGTTCATCCCGTTGTTGAGCACGCCGATGATGGCGGCGCCCAGGAACGTGCCGGCGACGCCGCCCCGGCCGCCGAAGAGCGAGGTGCCGCCCACCACCACCGCGGCGATGGCGTCGAGCTCGAAGCCGGCGCCGGCGGTCGGCTGGGCCGAGTTGAGCCGCCCGGTGAGCACGAGGCCGCCGAGCGCCGAGGCGAGGCCGGCGTAGCCGTAGGCGAAGAGCTTCACGCCCGGCACCGGCAGGCCGGAGAGGCGCGCCGCCTCCTCGTTGCCGCCCACCGCGTAGACGGCCCGCCCGAGCGCGGTGAAGCGGAGGAGCGCGTGGGTGAGGGCGAGGAAGGAGAGCATCACCAGCGCCGGCGCCGGCACGCCGAGGAGGACGCCGTTGCCGAGCGCGTCGAAGGCCGGCGGCAGGCCGGTGATGGGGCGGCCGTCGGTGTAGACGAGCGCCACGCCGCGGAAGATGGTGAGCCCGCCGAGCGTGACGATGAAGGGCGCGATGCGGAAGAGCGCCACGAACAGGCCGTTGAAGAGCCCCATGGCCACGCCGGAGAGGAGCGCCGCCGCCATGGCGAGCCCCGCCGGCCAGCCGCCCGCCGCCAGCCCGGCCGCGACCGCCCCGCTCACCGCCAGCACCGAGCCGACGGAGAGGTCGATGCCGGCCGAGAGGATGACGGTGGTCATCCCGAAGGCGAGCAGCCCGTTGACCGAGATCTGGCGCAGCACGTTGAGCAGGTTGGAGGCGGTGAGGAAGGTGGGCGAGAGGAGCGACAGCGCCGCCCCGAGCGCCAGGAGCGCGAGCAGGATGCCCCAGCGCGAGAGCCACTCACGCCGCGTCGCGCGCGCCGGTGACATGGGCCACCACCTCCTCCCGCCGCAGCGGGGCCGCGAGCGACGCCACCACCCGCCCGCCCCGGAAGACCAGCACCCGATCGCACAGGCCGCACAGCTCCTCGGTGTCGCTCGAGGAGACGACGAGCCCGAGGCCGCCCCGGGCCAGCTCGTCGAGCAGCGCGTAGAGCTCGAAGCGGGTGGCCACGTCGACGCCGCGCGTCGGCTCCTCGAGGAGCAGCACCGCCGGCTCGGTGGCGAGCCCCTTCGCCAGCACCAGCTTCTGCTGGTTGCCGCCGGAGAAGGTGCCGGCCGCCCGCTCCGGATCGTCGGGGCGGACGCGCAGCCGGTCGAACCAGCGGCGCACCAGCGACCGCTCCCGCCCGCGGTCGACGACGCCGGCGCGCTGGAGCCGCCGCAGCACCGACAGGGCCACGTTCTCGCGGGCCGGGAGCGCGAGCACCAGCCCCTGCGCCTTGCGGTCGGCCGGCACGAGGAAGAGGCCGCGCCGGAGCGCGTCGCGCGGCGCGCGCACCGGCCGCCCCTGCCAGCGCGCCCGGCCGCCGAGGCCGAACATCGCCTCGAGCGCGGCGCTGCGCCCCGAGCCGACCACGCCGGCGAGCCCCACCACCTCGCCGCGCCCGAGCTCGAGCCGGAGCGGCGCGAGGCCCGGCGCCTCCACCTCGAAGGCGCCGAGCGGCGCCGGGGAGGCGACCGGGGTCCGGGCGGCGGCGCGCACCTCGCGCCCCACCATGAGCGAGACCACCCGCGCCGGGTCGAGCGCGCCGATGGGCGCCGTCGCCACCCGCTCGCCGTCGCGCAGCACGGTGACCCGGTCGGCCAGCTCGAAGATCTCCTCCAGCCGGTGGCTGATGTAGGCGAGCGCCACCCCCTCGCCGCGCAGCCGGCGCAGGAGGCCGAAGAGCTGCGCCACCTCGGCGGCCGAGAGGGTGGCGGTCGGCTCGTCGAAGACCAGCACCCGGGCCCGCTCGGCGAAGGCGCGCGCCACGGTGACGAGCTGCTGCTCGCCGGCGCCGAGCGAGCGGACCGGCGCGCCGGGGGGGACCGCCAGCCCCATCTGCCCGAGCAGCTCCCGCGCCCGCGCCTCGAGCCGGGACGGCCGGACGAGCGCCGGGAGTCGGCCGAGGAGCAGGTTCTCGGCCACGGTCAGGTCGGGCACGAGCGTCAGCTCCTGGTAGACCATGGCGACGCCGGCCCGCCGCGCCGCGGCCACGCCCCGCGCCCGGAGCGGCGCGCCGCCGAGCCGGACCTCGCCCGCGTCCGGCTCGAGCGCCCCCGAGAGCACCTTCATGAGCGTCGACTTGCCGGCGCCGTTCTCGCCGACGAGCGCGTGCACCTCGCCGGCCTCGAGGTCGAGGTCGACGCCCCGGAGCGCCTCCACCCCGCCGAACCGCTTCCGGATGCCGCGCATCTCGAGGAGCGCCACCGGGACCTCCCTAGAAGACCACCGCGCTCCAGAGCACCACGTTGGCGTAGGGCGTGAACTCGCCGGTGCGGACGACGGCGCGCGCCTGGACGGTGAGCCGCTTCAGCTCCTCGTGCGCCACCACGTCGAGGCCGCGGCGGGCGACGCGCGGCAGGGCGAGCAGGCGGGCCTCGAGCGCGGCCGCGAAGGCGGCCGGCGAGGCGCGCGAGAGCTCGGCCGCCACGGTGGCCCGCTCCACCTCCAGCTCGGCGAGGAGCGCGTCGAGCACGTCGAGGAAGGGCGGCCGCCCGGGCGCGTAGGCGAGGTCGATCCGCTCGACCGAGGGCGGGATGGGCAGCCCCGCGTCGGCCACCACCACGAGGTCGCCGTGGCCGAGCGTGGCGACGAGGCGCGAGAGCGCCGGGTTGAGGAGGGTGCCGCGCTTCATGGGGTCGCTCCCGGGCTGGACCGCCAGGCCGCCACCTCGGCGGCGGTGGGGATGGAGGGCTGCGCGCCCGGCCGCGTCACGCTGAGCGCCGCCGCGGCCTGGGCGTCCTCGATGGCCTCCGCCAGCCGGCGCCCGGCGACGAGCGCGGCGCAGAGGCCGCCGATGAAGGTGTCGCCGGCGGCGGTGGTGTCGACCGGGACCACCGGCCGGGCCGGGTGGTGCGTGGTGCCGCCCGGCGTCGCCGCCACCACCCCCCGCTCGCCGAGCGTGACGAGCACGCAGGCGTCGCGCCCGGCGCGCAGCCGCTCGGCCGCCAGGATGGCGTCGGCCACGGTCTCGACCGGCAGGCCGGAGAGGGTGGCCGCCTCCACCTCGTTCGGCACGAGGAAGTCGGCCAGGTCGAGGAGCTCCGGCGGCAGGTGGCGCGCCGGCGCCGGGTTGAGCACGACGGTGCGGCCGAGCGCCCGGGCGGTCCGGGCGGCGTGGAGCACCGTGTCGAGCGGCGTCTCGAGCTGCAGGGCCACGAGCCGCGCCGCCGCGAGCCGCCCGCGCTCCCGGTCGACGTCGGCGGGCGACAGGAGGCCGTTCGCCCCCGGCACCACCACGATGCCGTTCCGCCCCTGGTCGTCCACCACGATGAGCGCCACGCCCGACGCCTGGCCCGGCGCCACCCGCAGGCCGCCCACGTCGACGCCGTCGGCCCGCAGCCCGGCCGCGAGCGCCGCGCCGAACGGATCGTCGCCGACGCAGCCGACCATGGCGGTGCGGGCGCCGAGCCGGGCCGCCGCCACCGCCTGGTTGGCCCCCTTGCCGCCGGCCACCGTGGCGAAGCCGCTGCCGGAGAGCGTCTCGCCCGGCACCGGCAGCCGCGGCGCGCGCGCCACCAGGTCCATGTTGAGGCTCCCGACCACCACCACCTGCGCGTCGCTCATGGCCCCTCCGCCCGCCGCCGCTCCCGCTCGCCGCTGCTGCGCCGGACCACCAGCGAGACCGGCAGGAGCGCCTGCTGCCGCGGCAGGCGCGGGTCGGCCACGCGGCTCGCGATGAGCCGGACGGCGGCGCGCCCCATCTCGGCGCGCGGCTGCGCCACCGTGGTGAGGGGCGGCACGGCGAAGGCGGCCAGCTCGACGTCGTCGTAGCCGACCACCGCCAGCGCCTCCGGCACGGGCCGGTCGAGCTCGGCGGCGGCGCGCAGCACGCCGAAGGCCATCAGGTCGTTGCAGGCGAAGAGGGCGGTGGGCGGGTCGGCGAGCGCCAGCAGGGCGCGGGCCGCGGCGTGGCCGGAGGCCGGGTGGAAGTCGCCGTGGCGCACCAGCGCCGCGTCGTACGGCAGCCCCGCCTCCTCGAGCGCCTGCCGGTAGCCGCCCAGCCGGAGCGCGCTCGGCGAGAGGCCGGCCGGGCCGGCGACGCAGGCGACGCGCCGGTGGCCGAGCGCGAGCAGGTGGCGGGTGGCGTCGAGGCCGCCCTGCCGGTGGTCGGTGAGCACGGTGTCGAGCGCCAGGTCGGGCCGCTCGCGGTCCATCACCACCACCGGCAGCGCCTGGCGCGCCAGCGACCGGAGCGCGTCGCCCCGCTCGTCGACCGCCACGAGGACGATGCCGTCCACCTGCGTGCGCATGAGGAGCGCCACCGAGCCCCGCTCCTTCTCCACGTCGTTCTCGGTGTTGCACAGGACGACGCTGTAGCCGGCGTCGTAGGCGGCGAGCTGGATCTCGCGGGCGAGCTCGGCGAAGAACGGGTTGCCGCTGTCCGGCAGGACGAGGCCGATGGTGTGCGAGCGGCCGGAGCGGAGCGAGCGGGCCAGCGCGTTCGGCCGGTAGCCGAGCGCCTCCACCGCCTCCTCGACGCGGCGCCGCGCGTCGGCCGAGACGAAGCGGGTGCGGTTGAGGACGTGCGACACCGTCGACGGCGAGACGCCGGCCCGCCTGGCGACGTCGACGATGGTGGCCATGGCCAACGACCTCGCGAGCGCGGAGCCGAGGGCGCCGCGCCCGCCCCCTGAGGACGGTTGCGCAAACGTTTTCCGAGCGACTTTAGGGGCCGAGCGCGCGGCGGCCCAAGAGCCCCGGTCGAGGGGTGGGCCAAGCGGGCGAGGTTCGGGAGCTTCGTCCGGCGAGGGCCCCCCGCGAGGAGGAGGGGTCCGCCCGCGGCGCGGCGCGAGGAGGGGCTAGCCGACGAGCCGCGCCACGAGGCCGGAGAGCGTGCCGAGCAGCACGCCCGTGCCGACGTCGAGCGGGTAGTGGGCGCCGAGGTAGATGCGCGAGGCGCCGATGCCGACCGCCAGGCAGAGCGCCGCCGGGCCGAGGCCGAGCGGGGCGCCGGCGAAGGCGGCCGCCACGGCGAAGGCGGCGGTGGTGTGGCCCGAGGGGAAGCTGAAGCGGTCCGGGTTGCGCGCCAGCGGCTCGAAGCCGTCGATGGCGAGATCGGGCCGGGCGCGCGTCAGCGTGCGCTTCAGCGCCTGCGAGAGGAGCGTGCCGAGGCCGGCGGCGGCGGCGAGCCGGAGCCCGAGCGCCGTGCCGGTGGTGGTCATGGTCGCGAAGAGCGCCAGGCCGACGATCGTCCAGCTCGAGGCGTCGCCGAGGCGGGTGAGCGCGCGCGCCAGGACGGTCCGCCTCGGGGTGCGCCACTGGCGCGCCGCGAGGAGGGTGGCCTCGTCCCAGGCGAGGAGGCGCGCGAACCAGCCGTCGTCCGACGCCTCGTCATGCCGCTGGGGCACCGCGTCCGCATCCAGGCGGGGCAGGGCATCGAGCTCTCGGATGGCTTCCATCGCGTCCATAGGATGGACACCTCCAGTGTCCGTGGAGGGTCACCTCTGCAACTTCCGTGTAACGCCGCCTGGCCCGCTGGCGGCGCGGGCGCGGCGGCCGGAAAACCCCCTCTTCACGGGGCTGGAGCGCGATCCGGGCGGCGCGACGGTCACCGGCTCGTCACGGCGGCGGCGCCGGGTGCGTCTCCGCGGCCGCACGGTGCGGCCAGCGAGCCACGCCCGGGGCCGGTCAGCGGCGCTCGAGCCTCGCCAGCTGCCCGTCGTGCAGGCGGCCGAGCGTCGCCTGCGCGAGCAGGGCGCCGACGAGGGCCATGAACATGTCCCACTGCGTGTCCCAGTGCCAGGTAGCTGGGCGCACGGGACCTCGGCTCGGTGGCTCAGGGCCGGAAGCGGAGCAGCCGGCAGCGGAGGCCGCCGTTCTGGACGGCCAGGGTCTCGAAGGGCGGGTCGGGCAGCAGCGCCTCGAAGCCGCGCTCCGGGCCGAGCGCGCCGAGCTCCCAGCCGGCGAGCCGCGGGAAGAGGGCGCCGAGCGCGCGCCAGGCGCCGGCCGCGTCCTCGTCGAGCCGGATGCCGTAGGGCGGGTTGACGAGGCAGAGGCCGGCCCCGCCCGGCGGCGGCTCCGCCTGGGCGGCGTCGGCGCGCCGGAACGCGATGACCTGCGCCATCCCGGCCGCCTCGGCGTTCTTCTGGGCGAGCCGGACCGCGCCCATGTTCCGGTCGGAGGCCTGGATGGCCACCGTCACCGGCCGGGCCTCGGCGGCGAGCCGCGCCCGCAAGGCCTCGGTGCGCCGGCGGTCGTGGCCCGGGAAGCGCTCGAAGGCGAAGGCGCGGCCGAGCCCGGGGGCGCGCCGCCCGGCGATGAGCGCCGCCTCGACGGCGATGGTGCCGGAGCCGCACATCGGGTCGAGGAAGGGCCCCTCGCCGCGCCAGCCGCAGGCGAGGAGCAGCCCGGCCGCCAGCGTCTCGCGCAGGGGCGCCGCGCCGACGCGGGCGCGCCAGCCGCGCTTGTGGAGCGGCTCGCCGGCCGCCTCGATCGAGAGCGTGGAGCGGGCGCCGTCGCGCCGGACGTGGAGCTCGACCGCGGGCCCGTAGCGGCGCACCGCCTCGGCCCGGGCGGCCCCGAGCTCGCCGGCCGGCCCCTCGAAGAAGCGGACGCGCACCGTCTCGGCCACGCGCGAGCCGAGGCAGGCGAGCGCCGCGGCGTCCTCGCCCACCGCCTCGGCGCCGCCGGCGAGCGGCCGGGCGTCGAGGCCGAGCCCGCCGAGCTCCACCGCCAGGACGGGCTCGAGCCCCGGGGCGCAGGCGGCGAAGATCCGTTCCGGGGGCGGCACCCGGCCATCCTACCGCGCCGCCCGCCGGGGCGGGGTCACCGCGCCCGCACGAACGGGAGCCGCACCTCGCCGAGCTGCTCGCCGCCCACCGCGACGAGCCGCGCCTCGACCGTGAGGCTCGGCAGCTCGTCGGCCGGCACCGCGAAGAAGAGCAGCACCGAGGCGTGGCCGCCGTCGAGGAGCGAGGTGGCGCTGGAGGGGCGTGGCACCGGCTGGGCCGGCGGCCCGGCCGGCCACGGGTCCCACCAGTAGTACGGGTAGGGCTCGAGCCAGGGGCGGTAGAAGCCGGGCCACGGGTAGACGCCGAACCAGCCCGGGTAGTAGGGGCCGCCGTACCAGCGCCGGTAGGCGCGCAGGTGGCGGCGCACGTCGCCCGGGCCGAGCGTGGCGTAGCGCCGGCCGTCGGGGCCGATGAGCGAGAAGAGCCTCGGCGCGAGGTCGAGCTCCTTGCCGCTCTTGTTCTCGACGAGCACCTCCACCGGCGTCACGTACTGGTCGAGGTCGTCCGGCCAGCCGCGCCAGTCGTCCGGCCGGACGGTGAGCCGGACGCCGGCGAGCTCGGCGGCGGCCGACTGGGGATCGCCCGGCGCGGCCTGGTCGGACTGGGCGGGGCGGAGCGGGGCGACGTGGGCGCAGCCGGCGGCGAGGACCGCCGCCGCGATGATCGAGGCGCGCATATGGGCCTCCTCGACCATCAAACAACGGCGCGCCGCGGACCCTTCGCGCGCCGCGTGGGGCTCACCCCGGCAGTGACGTCCCAGGGTGCGGCTCGCCCGCGCACCGGGCGACTCGCCGCGCCACGTCGCGGTGGCTCCCACCGTCACGTGCGGGGCGTGCCCCCCGAGGTCCCGGCCGCTTAGGAACGATCGCGGAGGAGGCCGCCATGCGGATCTTCGTCACCGGCGCCACCGGCTACGTCGGCGGGGCCATCGTCGAGGCGCTCGTCAAGACCGGCCACGAGGTCTCCGGGCTGTCGCGCTCGGTCGCGGCCGACGCCGCCATCGCGCGCGCCGGCGCCCGGCCGATCCGCGGCGCCCTCGGGAGCCTCGCCAAGCTGGCGGCGGTGCTGGCCGGGCAGGACGCGCTCGTCCACGCCGGCGTCGACTACGCGCTCGGATCGGGCGGCGACAAGGAGGCCATCGACGCCTTCCTGGCGGCGGCCAGGGCTGCGGCGCGGCCGATGACGGTCGTCTACACCTCCGGCGTCTGGGTGCTCGGCGCCACCGGCGGGCCGACCGACGAGAAGGGCTCGACCGCTCACGCGGCGCCGCTCGTCGCCTGGCGCCCGGCGCATGAGCAGGCGGTGCTCGCCGCCTCGTCGGAGCACGTCGCCGCCGCCGTCATCCGGCCCGGCATCGTCTACGGCGAGCGGCGCGGCCTCGTCTCGCCCTGGTTCGAGCAGGCGGTCAAGGAGGGGGCCGCCAAGGTGGTGGGCGACGGCCGCAACCACTGGCCCTTCATCCACCGGGCCGACCTCGCCGAGCTCTACCACCGCGTCATCGTGAAGCGCGGCCACGGCGTCTTCCACGGCGTCGACGGCGCCGCGGTCACGGTGGGCGACGCGGCCCGCGCGGCCAGCAAGGCGGCCGGGCGCGGCGCCATCGTCGAGGTGCCGCTCGCCGACGCCCACCGGACCATGGGGCCGATGGCCGACGCGCTGGTGCTCGATCAGCTCGTGGTCAGCAGCCGCGGCGCCGAGGTCGGCTGGAGGCCCGTCCACCCGCCCTTCCCGCAGGACGCGGTGGCGGCCTTCCGCGAGTGGCTGCACTGAGGGGCGAGGGCGTCAGGCCCGCCGGGGGACGACCCGCACGCTCGGGGCCTTCACCGCGGCGCTGACCTTCCGGCCGGGGCCGAGCTGGAGCCGCTCGGCGCTGGCGCGCGTGACGAGCGCCACCAGGCGGACGCCGCACTCGACGGTGATCCGGACGAGCGGCCCCTCGTCGCGCCGCGCCGCCACCACGCCGGGGAGCCGGTTCTGCGCCGAGCTCGGGTGGCCGTCCTGCGGCTCGATCACCACGTCCTCGGCGCGGACGCAGGCGTAGGCCTCGTCCTCGACGCCGCCCGGGTCGAGGGCGACGAGCTCGGCCGCGCCCGCCCTAACCACGACGAGGCCGTCCGCCCGCCGGACGAGCCGGGAGGGGAAGACGTTCTCCGTCCCGACCACGCGCGCCACCTCGGCGTCGACCGGCGACGAGAAGACCTCGTGCACC
>DASTGK010000323.1:0-3632 GCA_035719085.1 Anaeromyxobacteraceae bacterium | reverse complement strand
ACCTCCCGAACGTGCCGAACCAGAAGGACTTGCCGTACTTGAGCGGCACGACGCGCGAGCGGCGCAGGGCGAGCCCCTGCTGCGCGAAGAGGGCCACGAGCTCGTCGGGCGGCACGAGCCGCATCGCCTTCTGGATGAGCTCGAGCGCCTTCGAGGCCGGGGCCGGCCCCTCGCCGCCCGGCAGCTGCAGCACCACCGAGCAGGCGCCCTTCTCGGCGAGCCAGCCGGCCAGGTGGGCCACCATCGGCTCGGGGTGCAGGTACTCGAAGACCAGCGCGGCGTGGACGAGGTCGAAGGACTGGGGCGGCGAGCGCCAGGCGGCCGCCGAGGTGCAGTAGAGCTCGAGCCTCGGGCCGAGGTGGAAGAAGCGCTGCCGCGTCACCCCGAGGTACTGGAGGTTGACGTCGAGACCGACCACGCGCCGGGTCACCGACGGATCGACGTGCTCGAGGCCGTTGCCGGTGGCGCTGCCGACCAGCAGCACGCGGTCGGGCTGCGCGCCCAGGTAGGCCTCCTGGAAGAGGGCGGAGAGCGGGGCGAGCTGGTCGACCCCCTCCGGCCCCATGTGCCGCTCGTAGTCGGCGGCCGGGACGACGGTCCAGGGGTTGGGCGTGCTCATGGAGGCGCACCGTACCTCGAAACGGGCGCACCGCGCGTGGAGGACGTGTCCCGTGGGGCCGGGGCAGCGGCGACCCGGGCGTCACCAGGGGTGCGCCCCCGACATGGCGGGAGCCGCCCCGTCGCCAGGGCGGCTCCCGGTGAGGCAGAGGCTGGAGGCGGGACGACTACATCTTGCGGCCGCCCTCGGCCGCCCACTTCTCCAGCATGTCGGTGGTGACCGACTTCGGCCGCTCGATGGCGTAGCCGAGGCCGCGGTCCCAGGTGATGTTGGCGAGCACGCCGAGCGCGCGGCCGACGCCGAAGAGGACCGTGTAGAAGTCCCACTCGCGGACGCCGTAGTACCACTGGATGACGCCGGAGTGGCTGTCGACGTTCGGCCAGGGGTTCTTGGTCTTGCCGTGCTCGGTGAGGACGCCCGGCGCCACCTCGTAGATCATGTTCACGAGCTGGAAGAGCGGGTCGTTCGGCAGGTGCTTCTTCGAGAACTCGTTCTGCGCGGTGAAGCGCGGGTCGGTCTTGCGGAGCACCGCGTGGCCGTAGCCCGGGATCACCTGGCCCGAGTTGAGCGTGTCCCAGAGGAACTGCTTCAGCTCCTCCTTGGTGGGCAGCTTGTTGTTCAGCTTCTTCATCACGTTCATGATCCAGGAGAGCACCTCCTGGTTCGCGAGGCCGTGGAGCGGGCCGGCCAGGCCGTTGATGCCGGCCGAGAGCGAGTAGTAGGCGTCGCTGAGCGCCGAGGCCACGAGGTGGGTCGTGTGGGCCGAGACGTTCCCCGACTCGTGGTCCGAGTGGAGGATGAAGTACATGCGGGCGACGTCGTCGTACGGCTTCTTCTGCCCGATCATGTGGGCGAAGTTACCGCCCCAGTCGAGCTTCGGATCCGGGGCGATGAAGGTGTCGCCCTTGTACTTCATCCGGTAGATGTACGCCGCGATGGCCGGCAGCTTGGCCAGCAGGTTCATGGAATCCTCGTACATCGGATCCCACATGTCGTTCTTCTTGAGCGCGCCCTCGCCGTAGCGCTTGGCGAAGACCGACTCGCGCTGCATCGAGAGGATGGCCGTCGAGAAGAGGGTCATCGGGTGCGAGTCGCGCGGCAGGGCGCGGAGCACGTCGATGACGTACTGCGGGACGTCGGCGCGGGCGCGCCAGTCCTCGACCACCTCGAGCGTCTGGCCCATGGTCGGGACCTCGCCCGTGAGGAGGTACCAGAAGAAGCCCTCGACGTACGGCTGGTCGCTGCCCGGCACCTTGGGCAGCGCGGCGAACGTCTCCGGGATGGTCTTGCCGCGGAAGCGGATGCCTTCCTGCGGATCGAGGTAGGAGATGTCGGTCACGAGGGCGCGGATGTCGCGCGCGCCGCCGATGCACTGACCGATGTTGACCTTGTCGATCACCACCTCCCCGAATTCCTTGTTCAGCTTGGTGACCCGGGGACGGTGGGCCTCGATCTTCTCCTTGAGCTTCGACTTGAGATTGGAGTCACCCATGTATTGCCTCCAGCCGGCAGCGGATTTGGTGCTGCGAAGGGGTACGAGCGCGGTGAACCGAGGGCACGCATCCTAACCGCGCCCGTGCAAGATCGGCAAACGAGATCGAGCCTAAGTTATGGAGCCGGAAGGTCTATTTAGGATTGGACCCGTCCGGTTTTCCGCCAGAATCAGCCGGACTACAGACCCCATCGGGACGCCCGGAGAGCGGTAACTCGTGTAGGGAATCGGGGGGTTCGCTCCCACGCTCGGTACGAGCGGCGCATCTCGGACCTGTGCGGACGAGATCCTCGGTCTCGATGAGCGGGCGCGATGCGCGGCCGATCGACGCGGCCGCGGCCCGCCGCGATGGGCCGGCCGCCGCCGTGGCAGCAGCGCGGATCAGCGCGCGGGAACCCGGCCGCCCCCCGATTCACCGGGTGGGCCGGCCGACGCTTCCGATCAGCGGCCGAGCCCGGCCTGCAGCGCGGCGGCCACCTGGGCGGCCAGGTTGCCGCCGGCCGGCTTCCCGGCCTCGGCGGCCGCCGGCGCCTCCTGGACGGCCGGCTCGGCCACGGCGACCAGGGACTCCTCGGCGGCGGGGGAGTCCACCATTTCTGCAGACCCCTGCCCCTTGCCCTTGGTGCCGGCCGCGGAGCGGCAGGTGCGGCACCAGGGCTGGTTGCGGATGGCGCCGTCGGCCATCTTGCGCAGGCCGAACTGCGAGAGCGGCCGCATCTTGTGGCACTTGAGGCACATCAGCGTGATGAAGACCTCGTTGCCGTCGGCGTCGTAGACCGACGAGCGGCGCCGCTTGGGCTTCTGCGGCTCGGCCGCCTCGCGGGGCTTCCTCACGGGGACGGGCTTCTCGGCGCCCTTCGCGATGGCGGGCGCGACCATGACCCTGACGGCCATTCTGGGATCCTCCCGGCGGCCGACGAGGCCACCGCCTCCGGACGTGGAGGGGCACCGGTACGCTACGCCGTGGCTCTGACACGGTGACCCGGCCGGAAAGGCGACGGTGTCCGTCGTCGCCTGTAGGATCGCCGTGGAGGGGGGAGGCCAGCCTGGACAACGGGCCCGAGTACCGTGACGTCGCCGTCTTCGCCCGGCTCGACGAGGCCGAGGTGGCGAAGGGCCTGCTCGCAGCCGAGGGCATCCCCGTCGCCCTGCTCGACCGGCACGCGGCCTGGGGCTTCGGCGCCGGCCCGGGCGCGGTGCGCCTCCTCGTGCCGCGGCAGGACGTGCAGCGGGCGCAGGGGCTGCTCGCCGGGCTGCAGCCCGAAGAGGACGGCCCGGCGGCCACGCCCACGCCCTACCCGCTCCCGCTCGGCGCCTGGGAGCGCACGCCGGACGACGTCTCGCCGCGCGGCGCGGTGCGGATCCTCCTCTGGCTGGCGGGGCTCGCCGCCACCGGCGCGGCGCTCTCGGCGCTGCTGTAGCGGCGCCCGCCGCGGGCCGCCGGGCCGGCGCGGCCGAGCTCACGGCGCGTTCGAGAGCACCTTGTAGAGCGGCGACAGGTCGCGGAAGACGCCGAGCAGG
>DASTGK010000322.1:0-7480 GCA_035719085.1 Anaeromyxobacteraceae bacterium | reverse complement strand
CTGGTACACGTCTACACCACCAAAGGCAAGGGGTATGACCCGGCTGAGGGGGGGCCGCGGCCGGGGCGCTCACCGCCGCGCCGCCGTGCGCGCCGGGCGCCCCCAAGGCGGTGGCGCTCGTGAACGGCGAGCCCATCGCCGCCGACGCCCTGGCCCGCGAGCTGCGCCAGACCTCGGCCGGCGGCGAGGCGCCGGGCGACGTGCTCCGCCAGCGCGTCCTCGACGACCTCGTCGACCGCGCGCTCCTGCTGCAGCAGGCCAAGGCCCGCTCCATCGTCGTCGGGCAGGACCAGGTGGAGCGCGCCTTCCTGCGCATCCGCGCCGAGTACCCGGGCACGCACTTCGACGACCTGCTGGCGCAGGAGCGGCTCAGCCAGGGCGAGCTCAAGGCGCGGCTCAAGGACCAGCTCACCGTCGAGCGGCTCTTCCACGAGGAGGTCTTTCCCCGCGTGAAGGTGGAGGACGCCGAGGTGGAGCGCTGGTACGCCGACCACGCCGCCGACTTCCAGGAGCCGGAGCGGGTCCACGTGCTCCAGGTGGTGGTGGCGTCGCGCGACGAGGCGGCCCAGGTGCGCGACCAGCTGCGGCGCGACCCGGCCCGGTTCGCCGAGGTGGCGCGCAAGTCCTCCATCGCCCCGGAGGGGAAGAACGGCGGCGACCTCGGCTGGATCGGCCGCAAGGGCGGCTTCCCCGAGGTCTTCGACGCCTGCTTCGCGCTGCCGCTCAACGTGGTCTCCGACGTGACGCCGTCGCCCTACGGCTTCCACCTCTTCAAGGTGGTCGAGAAGAAGCCCGCCGCGCGCCGCGCCCTCGACCAGGCGCGCGGCGAGATCGGCGAGCGGCTCCTGCGCGACAAGCGGGCGCGCGCGCAGGAGGAGTACCTCTCGGCGCTCCGCGCCCGCGCCTCCATCCAGATCGACAAGGCGGCCCTCGCCGCGGTGACCCCGTGATCCACGCCCCCCTCGCCCTCGCCCTCCTCGTCGCCGCCGCCCCGCCCCCGTCGCCGGCCCCGGTGGCGCCCGCCGAGAAGCGCCCGGTCTACGACCGCGTCGCCGCCGTGGTGAACGGCGAGGTGATCACGCTGGCCGAGCTCCGCGACCGGGCCGGCGACGACCTGCGCCGCGCCGAGCGGCTCGACGCCGGGCCGGCCCGCGACCGGGCCGTGGCGCTCGCCCTGCGCGGCGCCTACGACCTGCTCGTCGCCGAGAAGCTCTTCAAGGCCCAGTCGGCCGCGCTGCAGCTCGAGATCACCGACGCCCAGGTGGACGCGGCCATCGACGACATCAAGAAGCGCAACCGCTTCGACGACGCCACCTTCGAGCAGGTGCTGAAGGAGCAGGGGCTGGAGAAGGCCGGCTTCCGCGCCCAGATCAAGTCGCAGCTCGAGGCGATGCAGCTGCTCAACTACAAGGTCCGCAGCCGGGTGAAGGTCTCGGACGAGGACCTGCAGAACTACTACAAGACGCACCCGGTGGCCTTCGAGGGCGAGGAGGAGCGCCACGTGCGCCACATCTTCCTGCCGCTGCCCGAGGACGCCGCGCCGGCCCAGGTGGAGAAGGTCTCGGCCGACGGCGCCAAGGTGCTGCAGCGGCTCGCCGCCGGCGAGGACTTCGCCGCGCTGGCCAAGGAGGTGTCGAAGGGGCCCGGCGCCGAGGACGGCGGCGACCTCGGCTGGCTGCGGCGCGGCACCATCCAGAAGGCGCTCGAGGACGTGGCCTTCGGCCTCGCCGACGGCCAGGTGTCGCGGCTGGTGCGCGCCGGCCCCGGCCTCCACCTCTTCAAGGTGGAGGGGCGGCGGCGCGGCGGCGCCAAGACCTTCGACCAGGCCAAGGAGGAGATCCGCGACCTGCTCTCGCAGGAGCAGACCGCCTCCTACCGCGATCAGTACGTCGCCGAGCTGAAGCGCGACGCGGTGATCGAGGTGAACCTGCCGGAGCTGAAGGACTAGCGCGCGTGGGCGCGCGCATCGCCATCTCGCTCGGCGACCCCTCCGGCATCGGCCCGGAGGTGACGGCCGCGGCGCTGCGGGAGCTCGGCGGCGAGGTGGAGCCGATCCTGTGCGGCGACCCGGGCCTGCTCGACCGCGGGCTCGACCGGCTCCGGCTCCCCGTCATCGCCCCCGGCGAGCGCGCCCCGAAGGGCGGCGCCTTCGTCGCGGTGACGTCGCTCCCGGCCTCGGCGCTCCGGCCCGGCCGCCCCGCCCCTGCCGGCGGCGCCGCCCAGCTCGCCTTCCTCACCGCCGCCTTCGACTACGTGGCGAACGGGGCGGCGGCGGCGCTCTGCACCGCGCCGGTGTCGAAGGCGCAGGTGGCGCGGGCGCTCCCGGGCTTCGTCGGCCACACCGAGTGGCTGGAGGCGCGCTGCGGGGCCGACCGCTCCGTCATGATGCTCGCCGGCGAGCGGCTCAAGGTGGCGCTCGTCACGAACCACCTGCCGCTCTCGAAGGTGCGCCGGGCGCTGACGCCGGCGCTCATCGCCGAGACCATCGCCGTCACCTGGCGCGCCCTGCGCGACGACCTCGGCGTGGCGCGGCCGCGCCTCGCCCTCGCCGCCTGGAACCCGCACGCCGGCGAGTCCGGCAAGGTCGGCGACGAGGAGTCGCGGCTCCTCCTGCCGGCGCTGGCGCTCGCCCGCCGGGCCCGCACGCCGTGCGACGGCCCCTTCCCGGCCGACTCGGTCTTCTTCCGCGCCGCGCTCGGCGAGTTCGACGCGGTGGTGGCGCTCTACCACGACCAGGGGCTCATCCCGGTGAAGCTCTTGGACTCGGTGATGGGCGACCCGGCGGTGAACGTGACGCTCGGCCTGCCGATCGTCCGCACCAGCCCGGACCACGGCGTCGCCTACTCGCTCGCCGGCACCGGGAAGGCGAGCGCCGCCTCGATGGTGGCGGCGCTGCGCCTCGCGGCCAAGGTGGCGCGGGTGCGGGCCGCTACACGTTGAACCGGAAGTGCATCACGTCGCCGTCCTGGACGACGTACTCCTTGCCCTCGATGCGCAGCTTGCCCTTCTCGCGGCAGGCGGCCTCGGTCTTCAGCTCGAGCAGGTCCTCGACGCGGATCACCTCCGCCTTGATGAACCCCTTCTCGAAGTCGGTGTGGATGACGCCGGCCGCCTTGGGCGCGGTGTCGCCGAGGTGCACCGTCCAGGCGCGGCACTCGTCGCCGCCGGAGGTGAAGTAGGTGATGAGGTGCAGCAGGTCGTAGCCGGCGCGCACCAGCCGGTTGAGGCCCGGCTCCGTCATCCCCAGGCTGGCCAGGAAGTCGGCCCGCTCGGCGGGCGGCAGCTCCACCAGCTCGGCCTCCACCTTGCCGCAGATCACCACCATGGGCGCGCCCTCCTCGTCGGCCAGGGCCTTGACCTTGGCGACGTGCGGGTCGTCGGGGGCGAGCTCCGAGTCGTCCACGTTGGCGATGTAGAGCACCGGCTTGCCGGTGAGGAGGGCGAGCTCCTTGGCGAGCGCCTTGCCCTCGTCCGAGAGCCGCTGCAGCCGCACCGGCGTGCCGGCCTCGAGCCCGGCCTTGAGCTGGTCGAGGAGCGTGAGCTCCGCCTTGGCGAGCTCGCCCGCCTTGCCGGCGGTCTTGGTGTTCTTCGAGGTCCGGTCGCGCCGCTTCTCGACCGACTCGAGGTCCTTCAGCATGAGCTCGGTCTCGACCACGTCCCGGTCGCTCCTCGGGTCGACCTGGCCGGCCACGTGGACCACGTCCGGGTCCTCGAAGCAGCGGAGCACGTGGGCGATGGCGTCGACCTCGCGGATGTTGGCGAGGAACTGGTTGCCGAGCCCCTCCCCCTTGGAGGCGCCGGCCACCAGGCCGGCGATGTCGACGAACTCGAGCGTGGTCGGCGTCGTCTTCTCGGGGCCGAAGAGGGCCGAGAGGGCGTCGAGGCGCGCGTCCGGCACCGGCACCACGCCGACGTTCGGCTCGATGGTGCAGAAGGGGTAGTTGGCGGCGGCCGCCTGGGCCGCGCCGAGGAGGGCGTTGAAGAGGGTCGACTTGCCCACGTTGGGGAGGCCGACGATGCCGATGCCGAGCGCCATGGTCCGATCCTAACGAGATCCTGCGAAATGAAACGGCCCCGGCGGACCGAGTGGCCCGCCGGAGCCGGCGTGACGTGCGGACGGCGCGCCTAGGCGCGGCCGGCCGGGAGCTGCTTCAGGTAGTCGTCGACGAGCTGGCGCTGGGCCTTGTCGTCGAGGTTGGCCTTGACGAGCTTCGAGGCGGCCTCGATGGCGAGGTCCGCCACCATGCCCCGCAGCTCGGCCGCGGCCTTGGTCTTCTCCTCGACGATCTGCTTGCGGGCGCTCGCCACCAGCTCCTCGGCCTCCTTCTTGGCCTTGGCGGTGAGGTCGAGGCGCAGCGCCTCGACCTCCTGCTGGTTGCGCTTCGCGAGCTCGGCCGCCTCGCGGGTGGCCGCGGCGAGCGACTCCTTCTGCGCGGCGAGCAGCTTCTCGGCCTCGGCCCGCTCCTTCTTGGCCGACTCGATCGCCTCGCGGATGGTCTTCTCCCGCTCGGCGAGCATCTTGACGATCGGGCCCCAGGCGAACTTCGACAGGAGCCCGACGAGCAGGAGGAAGGTGATCGCGGTCCAGAGCGTCAGCCCCGGGTTGATGTCGGTGAGGGCGCCCGCGGCGAG
This sequence comes from Anaeromyxobacteraceae bacterium, assembly GCA_035719085.1. Taxonomy (GTDB): domain Bacteria; phylum Myxococcota; class Myxococcia; order Myxococcales; family Anaeromyxobacteraceae; genus JADKCZ01. The sequence continues at coordinate 2,848 of DASTGK010000322.1, read as the reverse complement.
GACCGGGGCGGGAACGGTGAGGGCCATGCTGGCTCCCTTTCCGAGGGGTGAGGCGGGACTACGACTTGATGGCGAGGAGCACGCAGACGACGATCGCGAAGAGCGTCACGCCCTCGATGAGGGCGGCGGCGATGATCATCGAGGTGCGGATGTCGCCGGCGGCGGTCGGCTGGCGGGCCGAGCCCTCCATGGCGGCGGCGGCGAGCTTGCCGATGCCGAAGGCGCCGCCGAGGACGGAGAGGCCGGCGCCGAAGCCGGCGGCGAGGTACGCGAGGGCGATGCTGGTCATGGTCGTTCTTCCTTGTCGCTGCGGGACGGGCTTGCCGGGCCGTCGTTGTCCGGGGCGCGTGCGGCGCTCGACTACCCATGGCCGGGCGCTCGCCCGGCCACGTGTGAGGCGGTGAAGGCTAGTGGGCGGCCTCGTGGCCGTGGGCGGCGGGCTCGTGCCCGTGCTCGCCGTGCTCCTCGTCGTGGCCGTGGTGCGCCAGGCCGGCGCCGATGAAGAGCGAGGAGAGCATGGTGAAGATGTAGGCCTGCACGAAGCCGACGAAGAGCTCGAGGGCGAAGATGGCGAGGGCCATCGGCACCGACCCGGCCGCGACCCAGGTCGAGCCGAGGGCGAAGATGAGGCCGATGAGCGACAGGATCACGATGTGGCCCGCGATCATGTTGGCGAAGAGACGGACGGTGAGGGCGAAGGGCTTGGTGAAGAGGCCGAGGATCTCGACCGGGATCATGATGATCCAGAGCCCCCAGTGGACCCCGCCCGTCAGGTGGTGCAGCCAGCCGCCGAGCCCCATGGCCCGGATGGCGGCGTACTGCGTGACGAAGAAGGTGCAGAGCGCCAGCAGCAGCGTCACCGAGAGGTTGCCGGTGGCGGTGGCGGCGTAGGGCAGCAGGCCGAAGAGGTTGACGAAGAGGATGAAGAAGAAGGCGGAGACGAGGTACGGGACGAAGCGGTCGGCGTCCTGCTCGCCGATGTTCTTCACCGCGATCTCGTTCCGCACGAACTGCACCAGCATCTCGAGGAAGTTGTAGAGGCCGCTCGGGACGAGGCTGCGCTTGCCGACCGAGGCGGCGAAGACGAGCACCAGCACCGCGGACGCCAGCCACATCATGACGGTGTGCTTCGTCGGCGTCATGTCGAGCGCGGCGGCGGCGTGGGCCTCCTCGAGGCAGGCCTCGTCGCCCTTGGCGCAGGCCGGCTGCTGGCCGCCGAACATGAAGGTCTGGCCGAAGGTGGTGCGCAGGTTCCACTCGCAGTTCCAGCGGAACCCGGCCTCGCCCTCCTCGCCGGCGCAGAAGCCCGGGTACTCGATGGCGTAGCCGTCGGTCACGTGGTGCATGAGCGCGCCGGAGAGGCCGCCGCCCCCGTGGCCGCCGTGGCCGCCGCCGTGCCCCTCGGCCGCGGCGCCGTGCTCCGCGCCGTGCTCGGCGGGAGCGGCCTCGTGGCCGGCGGGGGCTTCGGCGGCCGGGTGCTGGCCGAGGGCGAGACCGAGGGCGAGCGTGACGAGCGTGGCGGCGGTCATGGGTGTCAGGTCCCCGTCCGGCGGAGGGAGTGGAGGTAGGCGCCCTCGAGGGCGGTGAAGACGAAGTACGGGACGAAGAAGGCGATGACGAAGGCGAAGACGTTCCAGCCGGCCTTGGCGACCAGCGCCGCGGCGGCGCCCACGAGCACGATGCGGGCGAGGAAGACGATCGCGAAGACGAGGAGCGCGCCCTGCATCGGCTTCCTCGACCGGCTGGCGGCGCGGCCCATGAAGAGGATGGAGGCGAGGGCGGTCGAGCCGGCCACGAGGGCGCCGACGAGCGCCGCGAGCCGGTGCGTCCCGGCGGCGAGCGCGAGGGCCGCGAAGGCGAGGGCGGCGGCGGCGGTGGCGAGCTGGAACTTCACGGTTTCTTGGCGTTCCCGAGGACCGTCCTGAAGAAGCTGATGAAGCCGCCCACCATCCCGATGACCGCCCCGGCCATGGTGAACCAGGGCACGCGGGTCCCGAGCTTCCGGTCGAGCCAGATGCCGAGCCCGGTGAAGACCCCGACCGCTCCCACCAGGTTGGTGGAGGCCGCCAGGTACGGCGCCGCCTTGCGGTAGCCCTCCGCGAGGCTCGAGAGCCCCTTCTCCTCCCGGTCCCGGCGCTCTCGATCGCCCGGCTCCGTCATGCGCGACCTCCGCCGCCGAGCCCCTGGAACCGGTAAATCACGAGGGACGTCCGACGGTTCGGCGGGCTGGAGGGCACGCCCGTATAGCAGGGCGCACCCGGTCCGTCAACGGTCTCGCACCCCCGGGGGGACCATCCCACCCCGGGGGCGCAACCCCGCGTCAGCCCTCGGTCTTCGCCGCGATGGCGAAGGCCGCCTTGGCCGCACGCAGCGTCAGCTCGACGTCGGCCTCGGAGTGGGCCGTCGACAGGAACGCCGCCTCGAACTGCGACGGTGGGAAGTAGACGCCGTTCTCGAGGAGCGTGTGGAAGAAGGCGCCGAACTTCTTCGTCGAGGCCTTTCGCGCCGAGGCGGCGTCGAAGACCGGCGTCGCCGAGAAGAAGACGGTGAGCATGGAGCCCACCCGGTTCACCTGCACCGGCACCTTGGCCTCGGCGGCGAGCGCGGCGAGCCCGTCGGCGAGCGCGGCCGAGCGCACCTCGAGCTGCTGGTAGGCGGCCTTGGGCAGCTGCGCCAGCGTGGCGGCGCCGGCGGCCATGGCCATCGGGTTCCCGCTGAGCGTGCCGGCCTGGTAGATGGGGCCGGCCGGGGCGACCCGGTCCATCACGTCGGCGCGGCCCCCGAAGGCGCCCACCGGCAGGCCGCCGCCGATCACCTTGCCGAAGGTGACGAGGTCGGGCCGGAGGCC
>DASTGK010000321.1:0-3964 GCA_035719085.1 Anaeromyxobacteraceae bacterium | reverse complement strand
GGTGGCCTGGGCGCCCGACGCCTCCTCGCGCGCCGCGCCGAGCGCCTGCTCCAGCCGCGGCAGCTGCTGCAGGCGGGCCTCGACCCGGGCCAGCTCCTTCTGCTTGGCGTCGGCCGCCCCCTCGAGGCGCGACACCTCCTGGTCGAGCTCGGCCCGGGCGCGGTCGAGCTCCCCCAGCCGGTCGCGCAGCGAGGCCTCGCGCGCCGCCAGCTCCACCACCCGGCTCGTGAAGAGGTGGTAGCCGGCGAGCGCGAGCGGCAGCACCACCGCCAGCACCGCCGCCAGCGTGCCGAGCTCGCGGGCGTGGCGCCGCGCGAAGAGCTCGACCCGCCGCGCCGCCGAGCGCCGGTCGTGCCAGGTCGGCTCGAGCTCGCGGTAGCGGCGCAGCTCCTCGGCCAGCGCCCCGGCCGACGGCGGCCGGTCCTCGGGGCGCGGGGAGAGCGCCCGCTCGACGATCTCGCGCAGCCGCGGCGGCACCCGGGCCGGCAGGGGCTTCGGCGTCGGGTCGGCGTCGGCCACGCGGCCGGCGTGCGGCGCGGCGCCGGAGAGCAGGAAGTAGAGCGTGCCGCCGAGCGTGTAGACGTCGGAGGACTCGGTGGGCGGCAGCCGGTCGCGCCACTGCTCCGGCGCCATGTAGGCCACGGTGCCGATGGGCGTCGAGCCGCGCTGGTCGCGGGTGGCGAGCGAGGTGGCGATGCCGAAGTCGGCCAGCATGACCCGGCGCGTCTCCGGCGTGAGGAGCACGTTCTCCGGCTTCACGTCGCCGTGGACGACGCCGGTGCGGTGGGCGGCGTGGACGGCGCGGGCCAGGTCCTCCACGAGCCGGGCCGCCTCCCCGGGCTCGAGCTCCGGCTGCGCCTCGCGCAGCGAGCGGCCGATGCGGATCGAGCCGGGCGCCTCCTCGTCCGGGTCGGCGCAGACGGCCATCTCCACGTAGAAGGGGCCGCCCTCGATGCGGCCGGCGTCGAAGACCGGCACCACGTGGACGCTGGGGATGCGCCGGGCGCGCCCCGCCTCGCGCCGCACCTGCTCCACGAACTCGCTCATGCCGGGGCCCGGGCGCATCAGCTTCACCGCCACGTAGCCGTCGAGCGGCGGCCGCCGGGCCAGGTAGACGCGGCCGTGGGCCCCCGCCCCGAGCTCGCGCTCCAGCGTGAAGGGGCCGAGCTCCACCGGGAAGGGCCCCTCCGGCAGCGGCGCGTCGGGCCGGTCGTAGTGGGCGAGCAGGCCGTGCACCAGCCGCTCCAGCCCGGCGTCGCCGGCGCAGAGCTCCGCCACGAGCCGCGGCCACTCGGCCCGGTCGTACTTGAGCACCACCTCCACCATCACGTCCGCGCCGATCTGGCTCACGCCACGTCCTCCACGCCGCCCTTGGCCTCGCGCGCCGCCACCCAGGCGGCGAAGAGGCGGAGATCCTGCTCCACGCGCGCCGGCGTCTCGCCCAGGGCGGCGGCGATGGCGCCGCGCGGCTGGCCCAAGAGGTAGAACCGGCGGGCCGCCTCGGCGATGCCCGGCCCGCGCCCGAGCCGGGCGTCGCCCGCCGCCGCCGCCACCGCCCGCTCCACCAGCGCCAGGTCGGGCGCCACCGCGAGCCGCGCCCAGGCGAGGAAGAAGGCGATGCGCTGCTGCACCATCCCCTTCGACTCGCCGAGCAGCTCGGCCGTCTCGGCCTGGGTGAAGCCGGCCACGAGGTGGGCCTCGACGGCGCGGGCGATCTTGCGGCGCCGGGCGATGAGCCGGTCGGCCCGCAGCCGGTCGAGCAGCTCCAGCATCGAGAGCGCCTCGTCGCGCGCCGCCACCACCGGCTCGCCGGCGAGGAGCGTGAGCACCGGCAACAGCGCCGCCGCCTCGCGCCCGCGGCGCCGCGCCGTGGCGCGCCAGCGCGAGATCCAGAGCCGGCGGATGAGGAAGAGGCAGTAGGCGGTGAAGTGGCGGCGGTCGCGGAAGGCGGTGCGGCGGCGCAGGATCCGCTCGAGGGCGGTGTGCAGGCCCGCCGTGCCCGCGAGCGTCGGCGGCGCCCCGCGGCTCATGGCCCGGACCCGCTCGCGCAGATCGTCGTAGGCCTCGGCCACGAGCCGCTCCACCGGAAGCCCGCCCTGCTGGTCCCTGCCGTCCGCCATCGACCTCCCCGGGGTCCGGCGGGAGCGTACGCCAAACGTCCCGGGGTCGTTTGCGACGAGGCGTGTCTGCACGAATTCCAGCGTCATCGCGGCACGTTATCCATCATCCGCGCGCGGCCCAGGTAGCCGGATCGGCCCCGGGCGGCGTCTCTCGATCGAAGGGCGGCACGCGCCGCCCTGGGAGACCATCCCGATGACGTCCACCGTGCCGCTCCAGGGCCCGCGCCGCGCGCCGGGCTCCACCCGTTCCCACCGCACCCCCGCCCAGGCCGACGCCGCCTGGTCCGCGCTGCTCGCTCAGGCCCGGCTGGCCGCCGCGCGGGTCCTCCGGCTCCCGGCCAGCCACCCCGACGTCGAGGACCGGGCGCAGGACGCGCTCGTCGCCTTCCTCGGCTCCGGGCTCGGCCGCTTCGACCCGGCCAAGGGATCGGTCGAGGCCTACGTCGCCACCATCGCCCGGCGGCTGGCGCTCAGCCACCTGCGCGACCGGGCGACGCGCACCCGGCTCGGCGGGCGCTACGAGGCGGAGCGGGCCGAGGCCCAGGAGAGCGGCGGGCTGCAGCGGCGCGTCGAGGCGGCGCGCGATCTCGACGTGGTGCTCCACCGGCTCTGCCCCGGCCACGCCGAGGCGCTGGTGCGCATCGACCTCGTCGGCGAGCCGATCGGCGAGGCGGCGGTGCGGCTCGGCAAGAGCTACCAGGCGATGAACGGCCAGGTGGGCCATGCGCGGGCCGCGGCGCGCCGGGTGGCGCGGGAGCTCCTCGCGGCGTAGCGGCCTCGTCGGCCGCCGCGCGAGGTGGGCTCCCGCGGCTCCTCCCTAGTTCATCGACACCACGACGCCGTCGGTCCGCTTCTCGCCCTGCTGCCGGAGCTCGGCGCGGCGGTTCTGCGACCAGGCGGCCTCGCCCTCGCCCTTGACGAGCGGCAGCTCCTTGCCGAACGAGATGGTGTCGATGTGCTTCACGCCGAGGTCGGAGAGGTAGCTCTTCACCGCGGCGGCGCGCTTCGACCCGAGCGCCAGGTTGTAGGCGGCGGTGCCGCGCTCGTCGCAGTGCCCCTCGATGAGCAGCTCGGGGGCCTTCCTCTGCTGCAGGCAGGCGGCGGCGTCGCGCAGGGCGGCCTGGGCGTCGGCGTCGAGCTGCGCCGAGTCGAAGGCGAAGTGGACGCGGCTGAGCTCGCAGGTGGCGGGCGCGGCCGGGGCGGGCGCCGGGGCCGGGGCGGGCGTCGGCTCGGCCTTCTGCGGCAGCGGCGCGGCCTGGGCGGAGGCGCCGTCGATGACGTCGGTGCTGCTCTTCACCTGCTTCGCCGGGGCGGCGCAGCCGGCGGCGAGGGCGGCCAGGAGGCCGGCGGTGGTGAGGCCAAAGAGGCTCTTCTCGAAGCGCATGGGGTTCTCCCTGAAGGTGACGCGAGGCGCACGTCGGCCCCGCACCCCTCCCTACTCGCCAGCCGGCCGGTTCTCTCGCGCGACCCGACGAGGGTGCGGCGGAGCGGCCCGAGCCGCGGTGGAGCGCCCCCGCGCTACCGCTGGAACACCCCGCGCGGCGTCTTCTTGCACGCCGCCTTGGCGCTCTTCTCGGTGGCCGGCGCGTAGGAGCGGATGAGCACCCGGTCGTCGCTCCCGGTCTCGCGCTGCCGGCAGGTGCCGACCACGCCCCCGGCCGGGCAGGGCGCGTCGCTCCAGGTCCCCTTGGCCTTCTGGCACTTGGCCTGGCCGGCGCCGCCGGCGAAGGTCCCCTCGTAGTCGACGCAGGTGTCCTTGGGGACGCGGCAGCTGCCGACGATGGCCGCGGTCTCCGCCGGCGGCGCCACGCCCGACGGCGCCGGCTCGGCGGTGGACGTCGGCT
>DASTGK010000320.1:0-2457 GCA_035719085.1 Anaeromyxobacteraceae bacterium | reverse complement strand
GGAGCTGCTGGAGCGCACCCGCTCCGAGTTCATCCAGAACGAGGCCAAGCTCATCACGCTGCGCGAGGAGCTGCAGGACAAGCGCTCCCGCCTGCAGACGCTCAACGAGGTGCTGCGCAACTACGAGGGCTACGGCCGCGGCGTGCGCAGCCTCATGACCCGCGCCGGCCAGGGCGAGGGGCGCGACCGGGGCATCTTCGGCCTGGTGGCCGACGTGGTCTCCGCCTCCCCCGAGTACGAGAACGCCATCGAGGCGGTGCTGGGCGAGCGGCTGCAGTACGTCATCGTCGAGAGCCACTCGCAGGGCGTCGAGGCCATCGACTACCTGAAGACGGCGGCCGAGGGGCGCGCCTCGCTCATCCCCATGGCGCGGCTCCGCGACCCGGACGCCGGCCAGGCGGGCGCGGCGGCCCACCCGGGCGTGGTGGCGGCGGCGGTCGACGTGGTCCGCTTCGACCCCTCCTACGACAAGGTGGTCCGCTTCCTCCTGGGCGACGCCCTCATCGTGCGCGACCTGCCGGCGGCGCTCGAGCTGTGGCAGTCGTCGGAGCCGAAGCGCACGCTGGTGACGCTCGACGGCGAGGTGCTCGACCCGTCGGGCGTGGTCACCGGCGGCCCGCTCGAGGGCGAGGGGCACGGCGCCCTGCAGCGGCGCCGCGAGGTGCAGGAGCTGGAGGAGACGGTCCGCGCCTTCGAGGCCGAGTTCGCGCTGGCCCAGGAGCGCCACCGCGCCCTGCAGACGCGCCTGCTGCAGCTCGAGGCGGCGCTCAAGACGCTCGACAAGGACGGCCGCGAGAAGGAGCTGGCGCTCCTCGACCAGGAGAAGGACCTGGCGCGGCTCGGCGAGGAGCTGGAGCGCACGGCGCAGCGGGTCGGCCAGCTCGAGGTGGAGCGGTCGCAGCTCGAGGAGTCGCTGGGCGCCCTCTCGCGCGAGGAGGAGGAGCACCGCCTGGCCGCGGCCACCGCCGAGGCCACCGCGTCCCGGTCGGAGGAGCGGGCCCGCGCCGCCATGGAGCGGCTCGACGGCCTCAAGGCCCGCGCCGACGTGGCCACGGCCGAGCTGCTCAACCTGAAGGTCAAGGTGGCGGCCGACGCCGAGCGGCGCGAGTCGATCGGCTCGGCGCTCCGGCGCATCGACGACGCCCGGCGCGAGGTGGAGGAGCGGCGCGCCCGGCTCTTCGCCGGCCTCTCGGAGCAGAACGCCCGCGCCGCCGAGCTGCGCGGCCGGCTCGACGGCACCCGCGTCGACCTGGGACGCCTCGGCGCCGACCTGGCCCAGGTTCGCGAGGAGCTCGCCGCCGCCCGGTCCGCCCACGAGGGCGTGCAGGTGGCTGGCCGGGCCCGCGAGGCCGAGGCGCGCGAGCTGCGCGGCCGCGTCGAGGTGGCCCGCGCCGACCTGGCCGCCACCGCCCTCACCGCCCGCGAGCACGCGCTCGAGCTCAGCCACCTCGAGGAGCAGACGCGCGAGCGCTGCCAGGCCGAGCTGCGCTGGGAGGTGTCGCGCTTCCACCTGGAGCGGCCGCCCGGCGAGGCCGAGCGGGAGCGGCTCGACGAGCTCAAGGGGCAGGCCGACCGGATGGGCGCCATCAACCTCACCGCCATCGAGGAGTACGACGACCTGGCGCGGCGTCACGCCTTCATGACCGAGCAGAAGGCCGACCTGGAGCGGTCGCTCGCCGACCTGAAGGCGGCCATCGTCAAGATCAACCGGGCCAGCCGCGAGCGGTTCCAGGAGACCTTCGACCGGGTCAACGAGAAGTTCCAGCAGGTCTTCCCGCGCCTCTTCAACGGCGGCCGGGCGGGCCTGGTGCTCACCCAGCCCGAGTCGGGCGAGGGCGAGGCCGGCGTCGAGATCTTCTCGCAGCCGCCCGGCAAGAAGCTGCAGAGCGTCAACCTGCTCTCCGGCGGCGAGAAGGCGCTCACCGCGGTGGCGCTCATCTTCGCCATCTTCCTCATCAAGCCGACGCCCTTCTGCCTGCTCGACGAGGTCGACGCGCCGCTCGACGACGCCAACGTCGGCCGCTACAACGAGATCGTGAAGGAGATGTCGAAGACGTCGCAGTTCATCCTCATCACCCACAACAAGCGGACCATGGAGATGGTCGACACGCTCTACGGGGTGACGATGGAGGAGCCGGGCGTCTCGAAGCTCGTCTCGGTCCGCCTCTCCGAGCGAGCGCGCGAGGCCTCGGCCGCGTAACGGGGCGGGCCGGCCGCGCGTTGACACCCCGGCGGCGGGGGACCTATATCCCGGCGTCCCCTGCCGATTTCCCCGGAGCCCGCGACCGTGATCCCGCTCGCCCTCACCGCGAACGACGCCGCTGGCGTCGCCATCCTGGCCGCCGTCGGCCTCCTCGTGGCCGTCGCCGCCCTGCGCGTGGCGCGTCGGCGGGCGCGGGAGCGCGAGGCGCTGCGCGCTCCCGCGAGCCAGCCCCCCTCGCCGGCCGCCGCGCCGCC
>DASTGK010000319.1:0-2839 GCA_035719085.1 Anaeromyxobacteraceae bacterium | reverse complement strand
GGGCTCGGCGGGCGGCGCCGGGGCCACCTCGGCCGGCGCGGGCTGTGCCTCGGGCGGCGCGGCCGGCGGCCGGGGGGCCGAGCCGATCGCGCCGATGGTGCCGTCGCGGTACTCGATGCGGAAGACCTCGGCCGGCGGCACGGTGCGCAGCTGGCCGCCGGGCACCTGGATGGTGACGCCGCGGGTCGCGTCCTCCTCGACCACGGTGCCGCGAATCCGGCCGCCGTTCTGCAAGAAGACGGTGTCGAAGCCCGGGTCTGCCGTGAAGAGCAGGGCCGCGAGGGCCACGTGTGCGAGCATGGTCATGGCTCATCCTCCCCCCGGAGGGATGGTGGCACGACGGCTGGGAGCGTCAAGCGGTCGTGGCGGCCCGCTGGCCCGGCTGGGGCGGGGCGCCGCGGCGCCTCAGGCGGTCGTGCTGTCGAGCCACTTCTCGACGCGGGGCGGCGTCCAGGAGGCGAACCGGTCGAGCAGCGCCGCCGGCTGCTCCTCGACGAGCAGCAGCCGCCGCTGCTCCGGGCGCAGGAAGCCCTGCGTCACCGCCTGGTCGAAGAAGGCCGTGAGCGGCCGGTAGTAGCCGGCCACGTCGAGCAAGCCGCAGGGGCGCGCGTGGAGGCCGAGCTGCGCCCAGGTCAGCACCTCGGCCAGCTCCTCGAGCGTGCCCATGCCGCCCGGCATGGCCACGAAGCCGTGGGCCAGCTCGGCCATCTTGGCCTTGCGATCGTGCATGGTCGGCACGACGTGCAGGCTGGTGAGGCCGCCGTGGGCGATCTCGCGGAGCTGCAGCGCCCGCGGGATCACGCCGATGACCTCGCCGCCGGCCTCCAGCGCCGCGTCGGCGATGGCGCCCATGAGGCCGATGGAGCTGCCGCCGTAGACGAGCCCCAGCTTTCGCGCCGCGAGCGTCCGCCCCATCACCTTGGCGGCCTCGAGGTAGCGAGGGTCGTTGCCGGGGGAGGAGCCGCAGAAGACGCAGATTCGCTTCATCGGGTGCGCAGCATAGCCGCCCGTGGCATAACCCGCGCGTGCGTCTTTCGAGGCCGAGGCTGATTTTTCGCGCCGCCCTGCTCGGGCTCCTCTCCGCCTACATGGGCTGGAGGGCCTGGAGCACCCAGCGCTCGACCCAGCTGCCTGGCCTCGACCCGGAGGCGATCCGCCTCTTCTCGCGGATCGCGCTGGTGGAGTGGATCCTCGCGGCGCTGGCGCTGGCGACGGGCGCCGCGGCCCTCCTCGCGCTGCGTCAGAAGCCGCGCGCCCACTCGCTCCACCTCGGCGGGACCACCCGGCCCGAGGGCGGACCCGATGGGCCTGGCGGACCCGGGCGCCCGGCGGCCTGACGGGGCTGGCCGAACCCTCCGGTCAGTAGATCCGCGCCACCTCGGCCCCCGAGAAGGAGGCGCGCAGGATCTCGCGGTACCCCTGCCCCGCCTCGGCCCGGCCCACCGCCCCCCACTGGCACATGCCGGCGCCGTGCCCCCAGCCGCCGCCGCGCAGCACCCAGTCGCCCCCGTCGCGGTCGACCACGAACATCGACGACGGCAGGTTGCGCAGCAGCCGGCGGATGACCAGCTCGCCGCGCACGTCGGCCTCGCCGGCGTCGCCGCCGATCCGCAGCGCCAGCGCCCGCCCGGAGACGCCGCGCTCCAGCACGGTGAGCGCGCGCACCCGGCCGACGCCGAGCGAGGCCACGAGGCCGTCGAGCTCGGCCGGCGCGAAGCGCCGCTCCCAGCGGAAGCGGTCCTTGCGCGCCGCCGCGGGGCGCCGGCAGAAGGCGTCGGGCGGGTCGGCGAGGAAGACGCGGAGCTTCGCCTCGTCGCGCAGCCCGCCCGCCCAGAGCCCCGCCATGTCGTCCGGCAGATCGGGCTGGCCGCGCAGGCTCGCGTTGGGCGCGCCGCCCCAGACCGCCGAGGCGTCCTCGCCGTGGCCGCCGCACATGGCGGAGTAGACGCCGTCGACGAGCGTCCGGTCGGCCCGCCCGAAGAGCGCCTCGCCGGCGGTGGCCCGCACCGCCTCGTCGGTCCGGGCCGTCTCGGCCCCGGTGCCGCGGTAGGCCTGGCAGTGGACCTCGGCGCAGAGGACGTACGGGTCGCCGAGGTGGCGCGTGCCGATCTGCGCCAGCACGTTGGAGCGCGCCGTCACCGCCTGCGCCTTGAGCGCCTCGAGCGGCGAGCCGGCCGGCATCTCGGAGGGGACGAGGCCGCGCAGCAGCTCCTCGAGCGGCAGCGCGTTCACGGCGGCGAGCCGCCCTTCGGCGTCGACGGTGACGAGCAGCCGGCCGCGGTAGCGCCGGTCCTCGCGCGCCGCCTTGCCGTCGAGGCCGTGCGACACCGCCTCCACCACCATGGTCGCGTCGCCCGCCGGCGCCAGCGTGACCGCCGCGTCGGCCTCGCCGAGGAGCCCCTCCTCGCCGGAGACGAGGAGCGTGCCCGCGGGGCGCGCCACCGGCTCGGCGTGGAGCGGCACCCGCTGGCCGAAGCGGCTCGCCAGGGCGTCGGCCAGCGCCTGGGCCCCGGCGAGCGAGCGGTCGCCGTCGGCGAGCACCAGCTCGCGCCGGTTGTCGACGACCCGGCCCGCGATGCCGTAGACGCCGCCCACGATGCGCGATCGGATCGCCACGCCGCGCGAGAGCCAGAGCCGCCGCGCCTCGTCGAGCGAGGCCCGGTCGCCCATGGGCGCCTCGGCGAGGAGCGGCGCGTGGTCGAGGCGCGCCGGCACGGCGTCGCGCGCGCGCACCACCACGCGGTAGCCGGCCGGCAGGTCGACGGTGACGCCGCCGCGCAGGGCGAGCCGCGCCGGGCCGAGCGGCTTGAGCCCGATGGCCTCCTGCCCCTCCATGATC
>DASTGK010000318.1:0-7123 GCA_035719085.1 Anaeromyxobacteraceae bacterium | reverse complement strand
GGTGGGCCTCCTCGAGCGCCGCCTCGCAGGAGCGCTCGAGCAGGTTCCAGGTGGCCTGCACCGCCGAGAAGAGCGGCGCGCCGCCGCGCTCGACGGCGAGGGCGCGGCGCACCGTCTCGGCCTGGCCGGTGCCGGAGACGGTCACGCCGAGCGCCAGGCCGCCGTCGCGCAGCCGCGCCAGCTCGTCGAGCACGGCCGCGTCGCCGAGCACCGGCCCGTCGGCCGTGGCCGAGTGGATCTGGTAGAGCCGCAGCCAGGGGCCGAGGGTGGCGCGCGACTCGGCCGCCTGCTCGCGCAGCGCCGCGAGCGAGTGGTCCTTCACCTCGTGCCGCTCGGCGTCGAGCCGCCAGTCGCCGACGTAGCGGTAGCCCCACTTCGACCCGACCTCCACCTCGCCCGGCGCGATCCCGCGGGCGTCGAGCCAGGCGCGGACGAACGGCTCGGCGTCGCCGTAGGAGCGGGCCACGTCGACGGCGCGGACGCCGGCGGCGTAGGCGGCGTCGAGCAGGTCGTGCGAGCGGCGGCGGAGCTGCTCGCGCGAGCGCCCCTCGGGGAAGTCCTGGCCGTGGCCGAGCGTGTGGTAGGCGGGGCGGCCGACGGCGGCCAGGCCCAGGCCGAGGCGGGCGGTGTTCGAGGGCGTCGCGGGCATGGTGGCGGTCTGTCCGTCTTAACGGAGCCCGCCGCCGGGAGGCAAGCCGCCTGGCCGCGCGCTAGACCCGCGCCAGCCGCTCGCAGGCCCGCGCCAGCGTCTCCGCCTCCTTGGCGAAGCAGAAGCGGAGGAGCCGCTCGCCCGGGGGCGGGTCGGCGTAGAAGGCCGACACCGGGATGGAGGCCACGCCCGCCTCGCGCGTCAGCCGCTCGGCCAGCGCCGCGTCCGGCTCGTCGCTCACCGCCTCGTAGGAGGCGAGCTGGAAGTAGGTGCCGTGGCACGGCAGCGGCCGGAGGCGCGACGCCGCCAGGCCGGCGCGGAAGAGGTCGCGCTTGCGCTGGTAGAAGTCGGGCAGCGCCAGGTAGCGCGACGGGTCGCCCAGGAACTCGGCCAGGGCGAGCTGCACCGGCGTGTTCACGGTGAAGACGACGAACTGGTGCACCTTGCGGAGCTCGACCATGAGCTCGCGCGGCGCCAGCGCCCAGCCGACCTTCCAGCCGGTGACGTGGAAGGTCTTGCCGAAGGAGCCGACCACCACGCTCCGGTTCCGGAGCTCCGGGTGGCGGGCGCAGCTCTCGTGGCGCCGGCCGTCGAAGACGACGTGCTCGTAGACCTCGTCGGAGAGGACCACGATGCCGGTGCCGCGCACCAGCGCGGCCAGGGCGTCGAGGTCGGAGGCCTCCCAGATCCCGCCGGTCGGGTTGTGCGGCGAGTTGACCATCACCAGGCGCGTGCGCGGCGTGACGAGCCGCCGGAGCTCGGCCCAGTCCGGCCGCCAGTCGGGCGGGCGCAGCCGGGCCCGCACCGCGGTGGCGCCGCAGAGCTCGATGGCCGGCACGTAGGAGTCGTAGACCGGCTCGAGGACGATCACCTCGTCGCCCGGGCGCACCAGCGCGGTGATCGCGGTGTAGATGGCCTGGGTGGCGCCGGCCGTCACCGTGATCTCGTGCTCCGGGTCGTAGCGGGCGCCGAGCCCGTCCTCGACCTTCCGCGCCAGCGCCTCGCGGAGCGACGGGACGCCGGCCATGGGGGCGTACTGGTTCGCCCCGGCGCGCATGTGGCGGGCCACCAGCTCGAAGAGGGCTGGGTCGGCGGGGAAGTCGGGGAAGCCCTGCGAGAGGTTGATGGCCCCGTGCTCGGCGGCGAGCCGGGACATCACCGTGAAGATGGTGGTGCCGACGGCGGGGAGGCGGGAGGCGACCGGGCCGGGGTAGCGGGGCATCCGGGCAGTCTCGGGCGGCCGGGCGCGGCGAGGCAAGGGCGGGCTCCCGGGCGGGGCCTCCGCTGGAGCGGAGAGTGCCACCCTGGGCCGGCGCCGCGCCACGATCCGACCAGGACCGCACCTGGACGGGCTTTGACCGGGCCCGGCGCGCCCCGCGGGGTCCGGATCGACCGGCCCCACTTGCCAACCCGAGGGTGCCTCCGTTATAACGGACACCATGATCCGATCGCTCTCGCCGCGGGAGGCGGAGGCCCTCATCGCCCAGGGCGGGGTGGACGTGGTCGACGTCCGCGACCCGTTCGACTGGTCCGGCGGGCACATCGCCGGCTCCCGCGTCGTGCCGCTCGCCGAGCTGACCGTCGACCCGCGCGGCGCCCTGCCCCGGGACGGCGTCCTCTTCGTCTGCGCCCGCGGCGTCCGCAGCCTCAAGGCGGCGCAGGCGGCCGAGGCGGCCGGGCTGGAGCGGCTCTACAGCGTCGAGGGCGGCACCATCGGCTGGGCCGAGGCCGGCCTGCCGCTCGTCGCCGGGGGCGGCCCCTAGCCCGCCCTCCCCTCATCGCAGCCACTCCCGGCGCGGCCGGGCCAACCCCGCACCACCGAGGTCTCCATGGGACGCATCTTCGAGGACAACAGCCAGAGCATCGGCCGCACCCCGCTCGTCCGGCTCAACCGGGTCACGCAGGGGCTCCACGCCACCGTGGTGGCCAAGATCGAGGGGCGCAACCCGGCCTACTCGGTGAAGTGCCGCATCGGCGCCGCCCTCATCTGGGCGGCCGAGCGCGACGGCAAGCTCAAGCCCGGCTCGCGCGACACCACCATCGTCGAGCCGACCAGCGGCAACACCGGCATCGCCCTCGCCTTCGTGGCGGCGGCGCGGGGCTACCCCATCACCCTCACCATGCCGGAGACGATGTCGCTCGAGCGGCGCCGCATGCTGAAGGCCTTCGGCGCCGAGCTGGTCCTCACCGAGGGGGCCAAGGGCATGAAGGGGGCCATCGCCAAGGCCGAGGAGATCGCGGCGAGCGACCCGGCCCGCCACTTCGTGCCGCAGCAGTTCAAGAACCCGGCCAACCCCGACATCCACTTCCGCACCACCGGCCCCGAGATCTGGGAGGACACCGACGGCCGGGTGGACGTGCTCGTCTCCGGCGTCGGCACCGGCGGCACCATCACCGGCGTGTCGCGCTACCTGAAGCAGGAGAAGAAGCGCGCCGTCCGCTCGGTCGCCGTCGAGCCCATCCACTCGCCGGTCCTCACCGCAATCCGCGCCGGCCAGGAGCCGAAGCCGGGGCCGCACAAGATCCAGGGCATCGGCGCCGGCTTCAAGCCGGACGTCCTCGACCTCTCGCTCGTCGACGACGTCGTCACCGTCTCGAACGACGAGTCGATCGAGCTGGCCCGCCGCCTCCACAAGGAGGAGGGGATCACCGCCGGCATCTCCAGCGGCGCGGCCGTGGCCGCGGCCCTCAAGGTGGCGGCGCTCCCCGAGTCGAAGGGGAAGCTCATCGTGGTGATCCTGCCGGACGCCGGCGAGCGCTACCTGTCGAGCGCGCTCTTCGAGGGGATCTCGGCCTGATGGCCGCCCCGCAGCCGGCCGCGCCGCGAGGGGCGCGCACCGCCGATCCGTACCGCGACCTGTCGGTCATCGACGCGCGCGCCCCCCGCTTCAACCAGGCGGTGGTCGGGCTGGTGGCGCTCCTCGGCGCGGCGCTCGGCTGGTGGCCGCTCTTCGCCCTGCTGGCGCTCCAGCTCTCGCTCGGCCTCCTCCTCGGCCGGCGCTGGTGCCTCCCGTGCGTCTTCTACTTCGAGGTGGTGCAGCCGCGCCTCGGCGAGGGGCCGCTCGAGGACAGCCGGCCGCCGCGCTTCGCCAACCAGGTGGGCGCCCTGTTCCTCTGGTCGGCGACGGCGGCGGGGGCCCTCGGCCTCGCCGCCCCCTCGCGGGCGCTCGGCGGCACCGTGGCGGCGCTGGCGCTCCTCGCCGCCGCCACCGGCCTGTGCGCCGGCTGCGTGCTCTACCGCGTGGGCGCGCGGCTGCGCGGCGTGCACCGGGTCCAGGTGCGCCACCTCGACCTCGGCGAGCTGGGCGTGCCGGCCGGCCGCGCCGTGGTGGTCCAGTTCACCCACCCGCTCTGCACCGACTGCCGCGAGCTCTCCGACCGGCTCGGCCGCGAGCACCGCGACCCGGTGCTCGTCGACGTCTCGAAGCACCCCGCCCTGGCCCGCAAGTACGGCGTGGCCGTCGTCCCGCTCGCCTTCGCGGTCGCGGCCGACGGCTCGGTGCTCGGCCAGGTGCGCTGACCCCCGCGAGAGAGAGGACCATGGCTCCCGTCTCCACCCCGGCCCGCGCCGCGCTCGACCACCTCGACTGGCTCGAGGCCGAGGCCATCCACGTGCTGCGCGAGGTGGCCGGGCAGTGCTCCAACCCGGCGCTCCTCTTCTCCGGCGGCAAGGACTCGGTCTGCCTGCTGCGGCTGGCCGAGAAGGCCTTCCGGCCGGCGCGCTTCCCCTTCCCGCTCCTGCACATCGACACCGGCCACAACTACCCGGAGGTGATCGCCTTCCGCGACCGGCGCGCCGCCGAGCTGGGCGAGCGGCTGGTGGTCCGGTCGGTGGAGGACTCGATCCGCGAGGGCAAGGTGGTGCTCACCCACCCGCTCGAGCCGCGCAACAAGCACCAGTCGGTGACGCTGCTCGACGCCATCGCCGAGCACGGCTTCGACGCCTGCATCGGCGGGGCGCGCCGCGACGAGGAGAAGGCGCGCGCCAAGGAGCGGGTCTTCTCCTTCCGCGACGAGTTCGGGCAGTGGGACCCGAAGAACCAGCGCCCCGAGCTCTGGAGCCTCTACAACGCCCGCATCAAGAAGGGCGAGAACATCCGCGCCTTCCCCATCTCCAACTGGACCGAGCTCGACGTCTGGCAGTACATCGCCCGCGAGCGGCTCGAGCTCCCCTCCATCTACTTCGCCCACGTGCGGCCGGTGGTGCGCCGCGGCGGCGCGCTGGTGCCGGTCACCGAGGTGACGCCCCCGCGCCCCGGCGACGTGGTCGAGGAGCTCTCGGTGCGCTTCCGCACCGTCGGCGACATCACCTGCACCGCGCCGGTCGAGTCGACCGCCACCACCCTCGAGGCCATCGTGGCCGAGACCGCCACCACCACCGTGACCGAGCGCGGCGCCACGCGGCTCGACGACCAGACCTCGGACGCCTCGATGGAGCAGCGCAAGAAGGAGGGCTACTTCTAGTGTCCGCCGCCGAGAAGCTCAGCGCCCCGGAGGACCACGGCCTCCTGCGCTTCCTCACCTGCGGCAGCGTCGACGACGGCAAGAGCACGCTCATCGGGCGGCTCCTCGTCGACACCCGCTCCGTGCTGGCCGACGCCCTCTCGGCGGTGGAGCGCACCTCGCGCCGCCGCGGCCTCGACGCGGTCGACCTGTCGCTCCTCACCGACGGCCTCTCGGCCGAGCGGGAGCAGGGCATCACCATCGACGTCGCCTACCGCTACTTCTCGACCGGCGCGCGCAAGTACATCATCGCCGACGCCCCCGGCCACGAGCAGTACACCCGCAACATGGTGACGGCCGCCTCGACGGCCCACCTGGCCGTCATCCTGGTCGACGCCCGCAAGGGCGTGCTGACGCAGACGCGGCGCCACTCGTACATCGCCCACCAGGTCGGCGTGCCGCACCTCGTCGTGGCGGTGAACAAGATGGACCTGGTCGGCTGGTCGGAGGAGGTCTTCCGGCGCATCGAGGCCGACTACCTGGCCTTCGCCGGGAAGCTCGGCATCGAGGACGTCCGCTTCATCCCCATGTCGGCGCTCACGGGCGACATGGTGGTCGAGCGCGGCGAGCACCTGGCCTGGTACCGCGGGCCGACGCTGCTCGACGTGCTGGAGCAGGCGCCGGCGGCCCACACCGAGGGGACCGAGCCGCTCCGCTTCCCGGTGCAGTGGGTCTGCCGCCCGCACACCGAGGCGCACCACGACTTCCGCGGCTTCGCCGGCCGCGTCGAGTCGGGCGAGGTGGCGGTGGGCGACGCGGTGCGCGTGCTGCCGTCGGGGCGCGAGACGCGGGTGAAGGCCATCTGGCTCGGCGACGTGGCGCTGCGGCGGGCCTCGAGCGAGCAGTCGGTGATGCTGCAGCTCGAGGACGAGGTGGACGTGTCGCGCGGCGACCTGCTCGTCCGCGTCGGCGAGGCGCCCGTCCCCGAGCCGGTCCGCACGATCGACGCGGTGGTCTGCTGGCTCTCGGAGCGGCCGCTCTCGGCGGCGCGCAAGTACGTGGTGCGCCACACCGCGCGCGAGTCGAAGGCGCAGCTCACCGGGGTGGCCTGGCGGCTCGACCTCGCGGCCCTGGAGCAGGTGCCGGCCGAGGGGCTCGCCATGAACGACATCGGCCGGGTGACGCTCAAGCTGGCCCAGCCCATCGCCGCCGACCCGTACGCGTCCAACCGGGCCACCGGCTCCTTCATCGTCGTCGACGAGGCGACCAACGACACCGTGGGCGCGGGGATGATCCTGTGAGCACGAACGACCTGGCCCGCCTGGCCGCCGAGCTGGAGGGGAAGTCCCCCGCCGAGGTCATGGCGGCCGCCGCGGCCCGCCACCCCGGGCGCATCGCGCTCGCCTGCAGCTTCGGCGCCGAGGACTGCCTGCTCGTCGACGTCATCGGCCGCGCCGGGCTGCTCGTCGACGTCTTCACGCTCGACACCGGCTACCTCTTCCCCGAGACGTACGAGCTCTGGAAGGAGCTCGAGGCGCGCTACCGCATCACCATCCAGGCGGCGCCCGGCGGCGCCCCCAAGGCCGACCCGGCCGCCACGCCGCCCTGGGAGGTGGACGCCGACGCCTGCTGCGACGCCCGCAAGGTGGTGCCGCTGCGGACCAAGCTCGCCACGCTCGGCGCCTGGGTGACCGGCATCCGGCGCGACCAGACGCCGGAGCGCGCCAACGCGCCGGTCATCGGCTGGGACGCCCGCTTCGGCCTCGAGAAGGTCAACCCGCTCGCCGGCTGGACGAGCGACCAGGTCTGGGAGGCGCTGCGCCGGGGCGGCGTGCCGGTGAACCCGCTCCACGCGCGCGGCTACCCGAGCATCGGGTGCGCCCCGTGCACCTCGCCGGTGAAGGCGGGCGAGGATCCGCGCGCCGGCCGCTGGCGCGGCTCCGAGAAGAAGGAGTGCGGGCTGCACTTCAGGAAGTAGGCGGATCCACACCCTTGGCTCCCTCTCCCCCACCGGGGGAGAGGGATGGGGTG
>DASTGK010000317.1:0-3072 GCA_035719085.1 Anaeromyxobacteraceae bacterium | reverse complement strand
CGTGGCGCTCCTCGACCCGGTGCTGACGGAGGAGAACGCCGACGAGCTCGTCGCCCGCGCCGCGTACAAGACGAAGGCCGAGGTGGAAGAGCTCGTCGTCTCGCTCCGGCCTCGCAGCGCGCCCAGGGACGGCGTGCGCCGACTGCCCGAGCGGCATGAGGCGTCGACCGCGACCCCGCCCGCGATCCCGACCCCGACCCCGACGCTGGACCCGACCCCGACCCTTGCCCTGGCTCCGGCCCCGGCTGTCGGGCCGGCGCCCGCCTCGGCACCCGCCGCGCCGACGCCCCCCACGGTGCGCCCGGTGGCGGCGGAAACCTGGTCGCTCCGGGTCACCGTCGACGCCGCCTTCAAGCAGGAGCTCGACCAGCTCGCCGAGCTCCTCTCGCACAAGATCCCGGGCGGCGAGCTTGCGGCCGTGCTGCGCGAGGCGGTCCACTGCGCCATCGAAAAGCATGGCAAGCGGCGGGGCGCCGTCGAGCCGACCCGCAAGCGGGCGAAGAAGTCTCCGCCGGTCTCTCCTCCCACCCCCACCCAGACCGCCGAGCGCCGCGAGACCATCACCGCCGAGGTGCGGCGGGAGGTCTGGAAGCGCGACGGGGGGCGCTGCGCCTGGGTCGGCCCCGACGGCCACCGCTGCGGCAGCCGGTGGCGTCTCGAGCTGGACCACATCGTGGCGGAGGCGCTTGGCGGCCCGTCGACGGTCCCGAACCTCCGACTGGCCTGTGCCGCCCATAACCGACTTCACGCAGAGCACACGTTCGGACGCGCCTTCATGGACCGGTTCCGCCGCGAGAAGCCCCGGACGGGTGAAATCACTGCTCCTGGCGGAAGCGGACTCTTCGAGCCCGCGCTGGAGTGAGCGGCGCAAGCGCCTCGGGGCGTCGCCTCGTCCAATCGCCCGGGCGGCTGCAGCCTCGCTCGAGAGTCTCTCGCCGGTTGTGGGCCGATCACGCGGAGGCGTCTCGAGCGGGCGGTGCCGCCTCCCTGGCGACGGCCGCCGCTCGCCGACGCCGCCCCAGCGCCGCGGCGCTGGCCCGCCTGCCGCCTCCATCGCTGCCGCCTCTCCGCTGCTCCTGGGCGTGGGTTGGCGCGCGGGAATCCCGGAGTGCGGGCCTCCAGCGGAGGGAAGAGATGTGACGAATCCTGAGGCCGGGGGGGGGACCACGACGCCCCAAGGCGGCCGCGCTCCGCGAGTATCGGTCTCGCCGCGCGCCCTCTTCACAAGGCCGCGTCAGCGGCTGGTCGCGCCACGCCGCACCCCCAACGGGGACGCGGCACGCGGCGCGTCACGCACTACCTATGAGGGCACCGAGACCCGCCACAACGAAACGGATGGGGAGGAGAACCTCATGGCCAACCTGAAGAACAGCAAGACCCACCAGAACCTCAAGGACGCCTTCGCGGGCGAGTCGCAGGCCAACCGCCGGTACCTTTACTTCGCCAAGGTCGCGGACGTGGAGGGCTACCCGGAGGTCGCGATGAACTTCCGCGAGACGGCCGAGGGCGAGACCGGCCACGCGCACGGGCACCTCGACTTCCTGAAGAGCGTCGGCGACCCGGCGACCGGGCTGCCGATCGGCGACACGTCCACCAACCTCAAGTCGGCCATCGCCGGCGAGACGCACGAGTACACCGACATGTACCCGGGCATGGCCAAGACGGCGCGCGAGGAGGGCTTCAGCGAGATCTCGGACTGGTTCGAGACGCTCGCCAAGGCCGAGAAGTCGCACGCCGGGCGCTTCGACAAGATGCTGAAGACGATCGCCTAGATCGTCCGAAGCTCGAGCCGCGAGAGCCCGGCGTCCCCATCGGGGTCGTCGGGCTTTTCGTCGCCGCCGCCGCGGGGCGGAGGCGCGAGACTTCCAGCCATGTCCATCGACGCGAAGAACATCTCGTACCAGCCGACGGCCGGCCTCTCCTACGATCCGTCGGAGCCGGTCTACTGGCAGCCGGAGGCGGTGCAGGGCGAGGTCCACCGCGCCTTCGAGATCTGTCACGGCTGCCGCATGTGCTTCAAGTACTGCGACAGCTTCAAGCTGCTCTTCAAGGCCATCGACGAGCGGCACGACGGCGACGTGAAGCAGGTCACCGTCGCCGAGACGCAGCAGGTGATGGACGCCTGCTTCCAGTGCAAGCTCTGCGAGGTGCAGTGCCCGTACACGCCGCGTGACAGCCACCCCTTCCAGCTCGACTTCCCGAAGCTGGTCCACCGCGTCCGCGGCGTCGACCGGCGCGGCAAGGGGAAGACGCTGCGGATGCGCGTGCTGAACGATCCGGACGGCGCGGCGCGGCTGGCCCGGGCCAGCTTCGGCATGGCCAACCTGATGAACGGCGTGCGGCCGTTCCGCGTGGTGCTGGAGAAGGTGGCCGGCGTGCACCGCGACAAGCTGCTCCCCGACTTCGCCGCCGAGCCCTTCGACGCCTGGGCCGAGGCGAACGGCCACGTGAAGCCGGAGCCGGGCGGCGAGGTGGTGCTCTTCCAGACCTGCTTCGTGCAGCACAACGAGCCCGAGGTGGGGAAGGACGCCCTCTTCGTCCTGAAGCAGAACGGCGTCGACGCCCGGGTGGTGAAGGGGCTGCGCTGCTGCGGCATGCCGGCCTGGGAGCAGGGCGACCTCGACTCGCTCCGGGCGCAGGCCCACCACGACCTCGACCTCCTCCTGCCGTACGTCGAGAAGGGGGCCAAGGTGCTCGTCATCAACCCGACCTGCTCGATGATGATGCGGCGGGAGTGGCCGCACCTCCTCGAGGGGGCCGACCGGGCGCGGGCCGAGCGGCTGGCGCCGGCCGTGATGGACGTCTCGGAGTACCTCTGGTCCATCCGCGAGGAGCCGCGCTTCAACACCGCCTTCAAGAGCGCGCCCCCCGGCGGCACCATCGCCTACCACGCCCCCTGCCACCTGCGCGCGCAGGGCGTCGGCTTCAAGGGAAGGGACCTCCTCCGCAAGATCCCCGGCGTGCAGGTGGCCGGCACGGTGATGGAGTGCTGCGGGCACGACGGCACCTACGCCATGTCGGTGGAGGGGTTCGAGCCCTCGCAGCGCATCGGCAAGAAGGCCTTCGACGGCA
>DASTGK010000316.1:0-18000 GCA_035719085.1 Anaeromyxobacteraceae bacterium | reverse complement strand
GGTGCCGGCGATCGCCAGCCGCGGCACGCGCAGCCCACGCGCCAGCCGCTCGGTGTCGAGCCGCGCCAGCGCCGTCTGCACCGGCGCGCCGGCGCGGATCGCCTCCTCGCGGCAGGTGGCCACCACCACGAGCCGGAGCGGCTCGGCGTGGCGGGCCAGGTAGTGGAGCAGGTTGAGGCTGGTCGGATCGGCCTCGTGCAGGTCGTCGAGGAGCAGGTAGACCGGGCGCCCCTCGCCTGCGCCGACGACGGCGTCGCGCACCCCCTCGAAGAGCCGGAGCCGCGCCTGGTCCGCCGGGAGGTCGAGGCCGGCGCCCGGCTCGCGGAACGGATCGGGCACGTCGGGCCGGACGCGCCGCTCTGCCGCGAGGAGCCCCTCGAAGAGCGCGCCGGGCGGGGCGAGCCCGGGCCGCGCCTGTCCGCCCAGCACCGCGAAGCCGCGTGCCTGCGCCAGCCGCGCCCCCTCGACGGCCACGCGCGTCGCCCCCACGCCGCGCTCGCCGAGCAGGACGAGGACGCCGTGGCCGCGGTCGAGCACCGTCTCCAGGAGCGGCAGCACCCCCTCGCGCCCGCGCAGCGGCGGCGGCTCCTCGGTGCCGAGGAGCCGGCGCGAGAGCCATCGCAGGCCGTCCTGCCCGGCGACGCGCACCGGGCCGATCTCGCCCCGCTCGATGTCGTCGCGCAGCGCCTCGGTGTCGAGGCCGGGCGGGCCCAGGCCGGCGAGCCGCTTGCCGGCGGCGCAGGCCTGGTACTGGGCCAGCGCCTCGGCGCGCCGCCCGGTCTCGGCGAGCAGCCGCATGAGGAGCCGGTGCGCCTCCTCGCTCGAGGGATCGGCGGCGAGGAGCCGCCGCAGGAGCGGGACGGCCTGGGCCACGTCGCCGCCGAGCGCCGCCTCGCGGGCCACCGGGTGGGCCGCCTCGGCGAAGAGCGCGCGCAGCCGGCGCCGGGGGGGCACGAGCCAGCTCGACTCCGGGTCCTCCGGCGAGAGGTCGCCGCGGTAGAGCGCCACCGCGGTGCGCAGCCGCTCCAGCTCGCCGTGGCGCACCGCCTGCTCCACCTCCTCGGCGTCCACCCAGACGTCGGCGCGCAGCCGCACCGTGCCGTGGTCGACGTCGACGAAGCGACCGCCGAGCACCTGGCGCAGGTCGTAGAGCGCGCGGTGCAGGTTGTTGGCGCCGCTCGCCGGATCCTTGTCGGGCCAGAGCGCGTCGATGACCGCCTCGCGCGGCAGGGCGCGGCCGGGCGTGAGGGCGAGGAGCTTCAGGAGGTCGGCGGGGCGGCGGCGGCGCCAGGCGGCGGCCGGGATCGGCGCGTCGGCGCGGGCCACCTCGAAGCGGCCCAGCAGGTAGACCTTGAGCGATGCCCCCACCCGGGCGACGCTAGCAGATCGGGCGTGACCGGGATCGATCGAGCTAGATTGGTCCCCCGATGCGCTACCGGCTCGCCTGCCCCGAACCCCAGACGCACCTGTTCCACCTCACCCTCGAGCTCGAGCACCCCGGCGGGGACGTCGAGGCCTGGCTGCCGGTCTGGACCCCGGGCAGCTACCTGGTCCGCGAGTTCGCCCGCCACCTCGAGGGGATCGAGGCGGCCGACGAGGCCGGCCGGCCGCTCCCGGTGGAGCGGCTCGACAAGCACCGGCTCCGGGTGCGGGCCGGCGGCGCCGCGCGGCTCGTGCTCCGGTGGCGCGTCTACGCCAACGAGCTGACGGTCAGGACGAGCCACCTCGACGGCACCCACGGCTTCGTGTCGCCGGCCGGCGTCTTCCTGGCGGTGCGCGGGCGCGAGGGGGAGCCGCACGAGGTGCAGGTGGAGCCGCCGCCGGGCTGGCGCGTGGCCACCGCGCTCGAGGGGGGGCCGACGGCCTTCATGGCGCGCGACTACGACGAGCTCGTCGACTCGCCGATCGAGCTCGGCACGCACGAGGTGACCACCTTCGACGCGCTCGGCGTGCCGCACGAGCTGGCGGTCTGGGGGAAGGGGAACCTCGACCTCGACCGGCTCACCGCCGACACCCGCACCATCGTCGAGGCGCTGGGGAAGCTCTGGGGCGGGCTGCCCTACCGGCGCTACCTCTTCGTCCTGCACCTCACCGGCAAGGGGCGGGGTGGCCTGGAGCACGCCGGCTCGGCGGTGCTGCAGCTGCCCCGGCTCGGCTTCGCCGATCGCGACGGCTACGAGGAGGCGCTCGGCCTCGTGGCCCACGAGTTCTTCCACCTGTGGAACGTGAAGCGGCTGCGCCCGGCGGCGCTGACGCCGTTCGACTACGGGCGCGAGCAGTACACGCGCCTCCTCTGGTGGTTCGAGGGGGCGACGAGCTACTACGAGGCGCTCACGCTGGTGCGCGCCGGCCTGGTCCCGCCGAAGCGCCACCTGGCCGCGCTCGGCAAGCGGCTCACCACGCTCCTGCGCACGCCCGGGGCGGCCAAGCTCTCGGTGGAGGAGGCGAGCCTGCTCGCCTGGGTGAAGCTCTACCGGCCCGACGAGAACTCGGCCAACAGCGGCGTGAGCTACTACCTGAAGGGCGAGCTGGTGGCGCTCGGGCTCGACCTGCTGCTGCGCCGCGCCGGCGCCTCGCTCGACGAGGTGCTGCGGCGCGTCTACGCGCGCTGGCACGGGATCGGGCTGCCGGAGGACGGCGTCGAGCAGGTGGTGGCGGAGCTGGCCGGCGCCGAGGCGGCGCGCGGCTTCTTCGACCGGTTCGTCCGCGGCGTCGAGCCGCTCGAGCTCGACCTCGACCTCGTCGGCCTGCGCCTGCGGCGGCGGGCGGCGCAGGGGCCGGAGGACAAGGGCGGCTCGCCCGGCAAGGCGGAGGAGGGGCCCGTCGCCGGCTGGCTCGGGGCCGAGCTCGCGAGCGGGCCGCGCCTCGCCGTGACGTCGGTGCGCGAGGGGAGCCCCGCCTGGAAGGCCGGGCTCACGCTCGACGACGAGCTGCTGGCCGAGGGAGGGTGGCGGCTCGACCGCGCCGGACTCGCCAAGCGGCTCGAGGAGCGGGGGCCGGGCGGGACGCTGCGGCTCACGCTCTTCCGGCGCGACGAGCTGGTGGAGGCGGCGGTGCCGCTCGCGCCCGCGCCCGAGGACACCGCCTGGCTCGAGCCCGTGCCCGAGGCGACGGCCGCGCAGCGGGCCGCCTTCGAGGCCTGGTGCGGCGCGCCCTGGCCCGCCCCCTGACCTTCGGCTAGAACCTCGCCATGCCCATCGACCCGAGCCTCCACGCCGCCCGCCGCGCCCGCGTCTTCGAGCAGCTGGAGCAGCGCGGCGGCGGGGTGATGCTCCTGCCGGCCGCCGACGAGAAGCTGCGCAACGCCGACAACGAGTACCCGTTCCGCCAGGACTCGGACTTCTACTACCTCACCGGCCTCGACGAGCCGCAGGGGTGCGCCCTGCTCGCGGCCCGGAAGGGCGAGCGGCGCTTCGTGCTCTTCGTCCGGCCGCGCGACCGGGAGAAGGAGATCTGGAACGGTCGGCGGCTCGGCGTGGACGGCGCCAAGGCGCTGCTCGGCGCCGACGAGGCCTTCACCGTCGGAGAGATGGACGCGCTCCTGCCCGGGTGGCTCGACGGGGCCGGGACGCTCTGGTACCGGCTCGGCGCCGACGCCGGCTGGGACGCGCGGGTGGTGCGGCTCCTCGTCGAGCTGCGGGCCCAGGCGCGCACCGGCAAGCGGGCGCCCCAGGCGGTGACCGACCACGGCGCCGTCGTGCACGAGCTGCGGCTGGTGAAGGACGCCGAGGAGCTGCGGCTCCTGCGCAAGGCGGCCGAGATCACCGCCGAGGCCCACATGGCGGCGATGCGCGACGGCCTCCCCGGCCGGCGCGAGTACCAGGTGCAGTCGGAGATCGAGTACGCCTTCCGGCGGCGCGGCGGCGGCGGGCCCGGGTACGGGACCATCGTGGCGGCCGGCGCCAACTCGACCATTCTGCACTACCGGGCCGGCGACGCGCCGCTCGAGGAGGGGGCCGTCTGCCTGGTCGACGCCGGCGCCGAGCACGGGCTCTACACCGCCGACGTGACCCGCACCTTCCCGGTCTCGGGCGAGTTCACCCGGCGCCAGGCCGAGCTCTACGCGCTCGTCCTCGACGTGCAGAAGCGGACCATCGCCGCGGTGCGGCCCGGCGTCACCATCGACCAGCTCCACGAGCAGACGGTGCGGGGCCTGACCGAGGGGCTGCTGGCGATGGGGCTGCTGCAGGGGAGCGCCGACGAGCGGATCGCCGACAAGGGCTTCCGCAAGTACTACATGCACCGGACCAGCCACTGGCTCGGCCTGGACGTGCACGACGTGGGCGACTACCAGGTGGACGGGGCGAGCCGGCCGCTCGTGCCCGGCATGGTGCTGACCGTCGAGCCGGGGCTCTACGTGGCCGCCGACGACGAGGGGGCGCCGCCCGAGCTGCGCGGCGTCGGCATCCGCATCGAGGACGACGTCCTCGTCACCGCCGACGGCCACGAGAACCTGACCGAGGCGGTGCCGAAGGAGATCGCCGAGCTCGAGGCGGTCTGCGTCAGGTGAGGGGGAGGGGCCGGCGCGGCGCGGTCAGCCCCGGGCGCGGGCGGCGCCGTCCGCGACGGTGAAGAAGGCCGTCAGCTGCTGCAGCGCCTCCGCCTGGGACGACAGCTCCTCGGCCGTCGAGGAGAGCTCCTCGGCGGCGGAGGCGTTGCGCTGGGTCACCTGATCGACGGTCCCCATGGCTCGCGTCACCTGGACGACGCCCGCCGACTGCTCCGCCGAGGCGGCGGCCACCTCCTGCACCAAGTCGGCGGTCCTGCGGATCACCGGCACGAGGCCGGTGAGGAGCGTCCCGGACCGCTCGGCGACCTGCACCGAGGAGCCGGCCAGGTCGGCGATCTCCCGGGCGGCCGCCTGCGCGCGCTCGGCGAGCTTCCGGACCTCGGCGGCCACCACCGCGAACCCCCGGCCGTGCTCGCCGGCGCGCGCCGCCTCGATGGCCGCGTTCAGGGCGAGCAGGTTCGTCTGGTAGGCGATCTCCTCGACGATGCCGGTCCGCTCCACGATCGAGCGCATGGCCTCGACGGTCTCGGTCACCGCCAGGCCGCTCGCCTCCGCGCTCTGCGCGCCCTCCCGCGCCAGGGCCTCGGTGCGGCGCGAGCCCTCGGCGTTCTGCGTGATCGACGCGCTCATCTCCTCGAGGGACGAGCTGGTCTCCTCCACGCTCGCGGCCTGCTCCCCGGTCCCCTGCGACAGCGCCTGGGCGGTCGCGGCCACCTGGGCGGAGGCGCCGACCAGCGCGTCGGAGCCGGACCGCACCTCGCCGATCGTCAACGCCAGCCGCTCCGTCATCGTCCTCATGGCCGCGAGGAGCTTCCCGACCTCGTCGGTGGAGGTCGGCTCGACCACGTGCGTGAGGTCGCCGCGGGCGATCCGCTCGGCGGCGGCCACCGCGACGCCCACCGGGCCCGTGACCGAGCGCGTCACCAGGACGGCCAGCCCCACGGTGACGAGGACACAGAGGGCGAGGAGGCCGAGCGACAGCGCCCGCCCGCGCTCGTAGCGCTCCGCGCCGTCGGCCGAGGCGTCGTCGATGTGGTGGCCCTCGTGCGCCAGGAACTTCCGCCAGCCGTCGTGGACGGCGCGCAGGGCGGGCACCACCTCGGCCGTCGCCAGCCGGCGCGCCTCGTCCCCGCGCCCCTCGGCGAGGAGCCGGCGGGCCCGCTCGAAGAGCGGCTCGAAGCGCAGCCGGGCCGCCCGCGCCTCCTCGAAGCTCTCCTTGCCGCCTCGCTGGCACCTGGAGGCGGTCGGCTCGACGCCCCGCTCGATCTCCTCGAGGCCGCGGCCATTGCGATCGATGGCGGCGAGCAGGGGGGCCGCCGCGGCCGGGTCGCCGCCGAGGAAGAGCTGCCCGACGATCGAGGCGTTCTCCCCCGCGATGCTGATGCCCCGGGCGGCGAGGTCGATCTCGTGCCAGCGCGGCCCCGCGATCCGCTCCAGGGCCTCGTGCATGGTCCGGGTGTCGGAGAGTTGGAGCGCCGAGAGCGCCACGAGCACCACCACCGACGCCGCGAAGGCGAGCGCGATGCGGACGCCGAGCCTGAGGTTCTTCACGGGAGACCCCCTCCCGCCGCGCTGGAGCGCACGGCGCCCGGCCCCCCGGCCGGTCACCCGGCCTGAACGTGCACCGGTGCGGCCAGAGCGGTGCGGCTAATTGCCGCACCCCATTTGCAGCTAACGCGTGAAAATTCGGTTTTTTGAGCGTGCCAGGCGCCCCGTGTCGGGGTGTGTCGCGGCGAACCCGGGGCTGGACCGACCGGGGCAAGCCACACCGCCCCGGCCGGTCGCGCGATCACGCTCGTGCGCCAGCGCCTCGCCGCGCGCGCAGCTCGCGCACGATGGCCGCGTCGGCCGCGGCGTCGAGCAGGCGGCGCATGGCCGGGAAGATGACCGCCTCCTCGCGTCGCAGGTGCTCGGCGAAGTGACGGTCGAGCTCGGCCGTGGCCCTCGCCACGACCGGCGCGAGCTCGGCGAGGCGCTCCGGCGCCCGGGCGATGCCGTCGCAGGCGGCGACCAGCTCGTCGAGCGGACGCCCGTGCTCGCGGTGCTCCCGCGCCATGGCGTCGAGCTCGGCGTCCACCACGGCGTCGAGGCCGCGCAGCCGCGGGAGGATGCTCTCCTCCTCGTCCCGCGCGTGGAGCGGCAGCGCCTCGGTGAAGTAGCGCCGGACGCGCGCCGCCGCCTCGGCCGCCTCCGCCGGATCCGCGGCGCCCGCCTCGGCGATCCGCCGCGCCAGCGCCAGGAAGGCCCGGATGCGCTCGTGGCAGTCGAGCAGGAGGTCGACCGCGTCGCCCGGGACGGCGGGCCTCCCGATGCTGGTGAACATGGCGCTCCGTCAGTGCGCGCCCGCCACCCGGGGCACGAGGACGTGGTTCTCGAGGTGGACGTGCCGGAGGATGTCGGCCTCGAGCGCCTCGAGCTCCTGCATGAGCACGCGGTAGGTGCGGCAGCCCCACTCCGGGACGGTGAAGCCGTGCGCCAGCGTCCGGATGCGGGCGAGCAGGTCGCCCACGGCGAGGTGGTCGGTCATCATCGCGTCGAGCTCGCGGCGCACCAGCGCCGGGTCGGGCCGCGGGGAGCGGAGCGCCGGGAAGAGCACCTCCTCCTCCTCGTCGAGGTGCGGGAGGAGCGCGCCGGCGAGCTCCTCGAACGCCGCCTGGAGCTCGAGGAGGTTGGCGTCGCGCGGCCCGTGCACCGCGACCACCTTCGCCAGGACCGGCTCGATGGCGGGGACGGCCCGCCGCGTGTACCCGTGGTGCTTCTCGACGATGCGCGCGATGAGCGCGTCGATCGGGAGCGTGCGCGGGTCGTCGATGGGCTGGGCGTCCAGGCGCGCCGCCGCGACGGCCTCCTCGAGCTCGGCGAAGACCGCCGCCGGCTCGAGCCGGCCGCCCCGGCAGGCCTCCGGGACGCTCACGTTCCCGTGGCAGCAGTAGTCCATGCCGTGGCGCTGGAAGACGCGCGCGGCGGCGGGGTGCTCGGTCACGAGCTGGGCGAGGGTGGCGCTTCGGTCGAGTGCGTTCATTGCGGCCTCCTTGGACGGACCGGATTGCAGCGGCTGTGCCGCCACCCGCCAGGGAGCGTGAAACACCGTCGCAGCAGGGCTTTTCGCGCGATGGGCCGACCCTTCCGGTTCACCCAAATCGCGTCGGAACCGAGGTATCGGTGGGACGCGGACCCATATTTCGGTGATGCGCCGCACCGACGCCTTGGAGTGACCCAATGAGCGAACGGCTGGCCAAGGGCATCTTCTGGTTCGGGACGCTGTCGTCGCTGATCGTCTTCCTGGCGATGACCGTCCACACCCACCGCAACTTCGACGCGCTCACCCACGCCGAGGCGCTCGACGCGCACGTCGTCGCCGGCAAGCACGCCTTCGAGCGCCACAACTGCAACGACTGCCACACCATCCTCGGGTTCGGCGCCTACTACGCGCCGGACCTCACCCGCGCCTGGGCGCGCCTCGGCGAGGACGCCGTGCGGCGCCGGCTCGAGGCGCCGGAGGTGGTCTTCGCCGACTCGTACCGCAAGATGCCGCAGCAGCACCTCACCGCCGCGGAGGTCGACGACCTCGTGGCCTTCCTCCGCTGGGTGTCCGGGATCGAGAACCACGACTGGCCGCCGCAGGACGCGCCCGGCCGCTGGAAGCGCTCGACCGAGCGGGTCCTCGCCAGCGCCTCGCTGTCGCCCGCGGCGGCGCTCATCCAGCAGGAGAACTGCCTCGCCTGCCACTCGCTCGGCGGCGCAGGCGGGAACGCCGGGCCGCGCTTCGAGTGGATCGGCGGCCGGCGCGACGTCGCCTGGATCGCGCGCTACGTGGCAGACCCGGAGGCCGCGTCGCACGGCGCCCGGATGCCGGGCTTCTCGCACCTCTCGGAGGGACAGCGCCTCATGATCGGCGAGCTGATCGTCGGCCTCGCCGCGGACCGGAGCACGCCATGACCTACCAGAGCCAGCGGGTCGCGTACCCCTACTTCGTCGTCGCGCTGCTCCTCTTCGCGCTCCAGGTGGCGATGGGGCTCTGGGTCGGGCTCCAGTACGTCATCACCGTGCCGCAGGCGGTGGTGGACGTCTTCCCGTTCGCCACCAGCCGCGCCATGCACACCAACCTGCTCGTGCTCTGGATGCTGCTCGGGTTCATGGGCGCGACCTTCTACCTCGTGCCCGAGGAGGCGCAGACGGAGCTCGCCTGGCCCAGGCTGGCGGTCTTCCAGCTCGTCCTGCTCGTCGCCACCGGCGTGGCGGCGCTCGTCGGCTTCCTCTTCGGCTGGACGCAGGGGCGGCCGCTGCTCGAGATCCCGACCACGCTCGACGTCTTCGTGGTCGCCGGGGCGCTGCTCTTCCTCGCCAACGTCGGTGTCACGCTCTGGCGCGCGCGACGGTGGAACGTGGTGCAGGGCGCGCTGCTCGGAGGCCTGGTCTTCCTCGCGCTCATGTACCTGTTCGGCGTGCCCTTCTACCCGAACCTGGCGATGGACTGGTACTACTGGTGGTGGGTGATCCACCTGTGGGTCGAGGGCGCGTGGGAGCTCATCACCGCCGCCATGGCCGCCTTCATGCTCATCAAGCTCACGGGCGTGGACCGCAGGGTGGTGGAGAAGTGGCTCTACGTGGAGCTGGGGCTCTTCCTCTTCACCGGCATCGCCGGCACCGGCCACCACTACTACTGGCTCGGCGCGCCCGGGGCGTGGCTCTGGATCGGCGGCGCCTTCTCGGCGCTCGAGCCGTTCCCCATCCTGCTCATGCTCTGGGACACCTGGCGCTCGGCCCGGGAGCACCAGCGGCCGCTCCAGCCGCGGCTCACCTGGCTCTACGTCGGCGCCATGGCCGTGCTGCACTTCGTCGGCGCGGGGCTCTTCGGCTTCGCCCACACGCTGCCGCAGATCAACTACTACACGCACGGGAGCCAGGTGACCGTGTCGCACGGCCACCTCGCCTTCTTCGGCGCCTACGCGCTCCTCAACCTGAGCTTCTTCTACTTCGCCATCCCGCGCCTCAAGGGGCTGCCCGGGGGGCGCTACGACGAGCGGGCGGGCTACTGGGGGTTCTGGCTCATGACGCTCGGCGTGCTCGGGATGAGCCTGGCCTTCGCGGTGGCGGGCGTGCTCCAGACCTACCTGGAGCGGGTCCGCGGCGAGCCGTACATGGTGGCGCAGCAGCCGATGCGCTTCTGGATGCTGCTGGTGGTGCTGCACGGCCTGATGGTCGTGGCCGGGGTCGTCCTCACGGTGAAGCACCTCCTGACGCTCCGCGCCGACCTCCAGGCCGCCGAGGCGGGCGCGACCGGGGCGACCGCCCGCGCCGTGGCCGCGGGCTCCTGAGGCCGCCGGCGCCGCTACAGCTCCTCGTTCCGCAGCACCTCCACCTCCTCGAGCCGGGCGCCGCTGCGGGCCGCGAGCCGCTCGACGAGGTCCCGCTTCTCGTCGTCCGAGGTCTCGGAGAGCACGTCGTTGGTGGACCAGCGCCGGCCGCCCGTCAGCTCGACCACGTACTCCCGCCGGTGGACCAGGTTGCCGTTGGGCGCGATCAGCGCCGGGGCGGTCCGGAGGGCGACGATCTCCCCATACGCGTACCGCGCCTCGCCCACGCCGAGGTAGCTGTTGACCACCAGCCCGTCGGGGCGGAGCTCCACGCCCCAGTCGAGCCCGAGGAAGATCACGACGGCGCAGAGGAGCCCGAAGAGGCCGCCCATCAGCCGGCCGACCCGGGCGACGTCCATGCCCGTCCGGAGCCGCTGGTAGGCCAGGTACTCGCCGTGCCGCGCGCCGAGCAGGCGCCGCTCCAGGACGCCCGAGAGCGGGATGGTGAGCGCGATGGCGAGGAGCACCGCCGGCACGGCCCAGTAGTACGGCGCCGTCAGCCAGCGGAGCTCGGCCGGCGGGAGGAGCGCAGCGTGCACCGCGGCGACGCCTCGCAGGGCGAGCCAGAGCAGGTAACCGACCGGCGCGCAGGCGGCCAGCACGCCGAAGCCGAGGCCCAGCTCCCACCGCTGATACCGGGCGCGCAGCTCCTCGAGGGAGGCCACGGTGGTCTCGGGCGCGCGGTCCGGGAAGAGCCGGGCCAGCCCGCGCATGACCACCGGCACCAGCACCGCCGCCGCCACGGCTCCCGCGGAGCCCGCGTCGAGCTTCATGTGTTCCCTCCTCGCACAGGGCGCGCCGGGCGACCCGTGCCGGGAGTGTAGACCGGAACGCCGGGTCCGCACACCGGCGACCGCCTCTTTCGCCTGGGACTGGAAGCCCGCGCGAACCTGGCGACGCGGCGCTGTACCTCCGGCGCGCGGCGTGGGACCATCCGTCGACCCGACTCCGACATGGCCCGCGCCCGCCGCCTCGACCTGACCCTCCTCCTCGCCGTGGCGCCGCTCGTGGCCTCGTGCGGCGGAGGCGCCGAGGAGCGCCACTGCGTCGGCGCGGACGGGCGCTACCTCGAGGATCGGGACTGCGACCCGCAGAGCCCGACCTACCGCCAGAGCGCCCACTGGGTCTACGTGCCGCACCGGTACTACGGCGGCGCCGGCACCCACGCCGGCGGCTACGTGAGCGCCACCTCGCCCGGGCGCGGCTCGTCCGGCGTGGCGCGCGGCGGCTTCGGCTCCACCGGCACGGCCCACGCCGGTGGCGGCCACGGCGCAGGGGGCTGACCGTGGAGCGGCGCGACGTCGAGGCCCGCGACGGCTGGCAGGCCCGCGTCGAGGCGCGAGGCTTCCCGCTCCACACGGCGGACGGGCCGTACTGGGACGAGACGGCCTGCTACGCCTTCACCGCGGCGGAGATCGCCGTGGTGGAGCGGGCCACGGCCGAATTGCACGCCCGCACGCTGGAGGCGGTGGAGCACGTCATCACCTCGGGCCGCTGGTGGGACCGCCTCCGCATCCCGCCGGCGCTGGTGCCCCTGGTGCGCGCGTCCTGGGAGGCCTGCGAAGGGCAGGGGGCCCCGTCGCTCTACGGCCGCATGGACCTCGCCTGGACCGGCGAGGGTCCGCCCAGGCTCCTCGAGTACAACGCCGACACGCCCACCGCGCTCATCGAGGCGGCCGTGGTGCAGTGGGACTGGCTGCAGGACGCCTTCCCCGGCAAGGACCAGCTCAACTCGCTGCACGAGCGGCTGGTGGCCGGCTGGAAGGACCTCGCGCCGTGGCTCGCGGCCGGGCCGGTGCACTTCACCTGCATGGATACGCCGGAGGACGTCCTCACCACCACCTACCTGCAGGACACCGCCGCCCAGGCCGGCCTGCGCACGGTCTTCCTCCGGATCGAGGAGGTCGGCTGGGATGGCCGCGGCTTCGTCGACCTCGCCGACCGGCCCATCCTCACCTGCTTCAAGCTCTACCCCTGGGAGTGGATGGCGAGGGAGGCCTTCGGCGAGCACCTCGCGGCCGGTGGCACGAGCTGGATCGAGCCGGCCTGGAAGGCCGTGGTCTCCAACAAGGCCTTCCTGGCGGTGCTCCACGAGCTCTTCCCCGGTCACCCCAACCTGCTGCGCGCCACCCTCGACGAGCCGGCGCCGGGCCTGCGCAGCTACGCCAGGAAGCCCATCCTCGGGCGCGAGGGGGCCGACGTCACCCTGGTGCGTGACGGCGAGGTGCTGGCCCAGGGCGCGCCCGGCGGCTACGGCGCCGAGGGGTACGTCTACCAGGCGCTCTACCCGTTCGACGACCGCTTCGGCGGCCGCACCCCGGTGCTCGGGAGCTGGGTCGTGCAGGGCGAGCCGGCCGGCCTCGGGATCCGCGAGGACGCCTCGCCCATCACCGGCAACACCAGCCGCTTCATCCCCCACCTCATCGACTGAGGGCCGCCCATGCTCGACACCCTGTCCACGCTCCCGAGCTTCCTCGCCTTCCTGGCCGTCTCGTCGGCCGTGCTGGCGGCCTTCGTGGCCATCTACGTCCAGGTGACGCCGTACCGCGAGGTGGCGCTCATCCGGGAGGGGAACGTCGCCGCCGCGGTCAGCCTCTCGGGCACGCTCATCGGCTTCGCGCTGCCGGTGGCCAACGTGATCCGGAACACCCGGTCGCTCGCCGACCTGGCCATCTGGGCGGTGGTGGCCTGCCTGGTCCAGCTCGGCGCCTACCTCGCGGCGCGCTTCACGCTGCCCCACCTGGCGCGGGACATCCCCGAGGGCAAGGTGGCGCCGGCGCTCTTCCTGGCCGCCCTCTCGGTGGCCGTCGGCCTCCTCAACGCCGCCTGCATGGAGTTCTAGGGGCCGCGGCGCTCGGCGCCGGATAGATGAAGGCTGGTGACCGCGCGCATCCCGGCTGGCCGGCGGTGGCTCCCGCTCCTCGCGCTCCTCGCCGCGGCGGCGTGCCAGCGAGGCGGCCCGGGCCGCGCCGAGGCGCGAGGCACCGGGGAGTCGCGCGGAACCGATCCCGCGCTCCCGGGGCTGACGGGCGATCCCACCCTGGGCGCGAAGCTGGCCGGCGCGCTCGCCGCCAAGGGGCCGGCCTACCGGCCGCGCACGCGCCACCTCCTCCCGGACGGCGCGCCGCGCTACACCAACCGGCTCATCCTCGAGTCGAGCCCGTACCTGCTCCAGCACGCCCACAACCCCGTGAGCTGGTACGCCTGGGGTGACGAGCCCTTCGAGCGCGCCAGGAGGGAGGGCAAGCCGGTCTTCCTCTCCATCGGCTACGCCACCTGCCACTGGTGCCACGTCATGGAGGAGGAGTCGTTCGAGGACGAGGAGATCGCCCGCTACCTGAACGAGCACTTCGTGGCGATCAAGGTCGACCGGGAGGAGCGGCCCGGCGTCGACGCCGTCTACCTCAGGGCCGTGGTCATGATGGCCGGCAGCGGCGGCTGGCCGGCGACGCTGCTCCTCACGCCGGACCGGTTGCCCTTCTTCGCCGGCACCTACTTTCCGGCCCGCGACGGGGAGCGCCAGGGCATGACCGGGCTGCTGTCGATCCTGCGCGAGGCGAGCGCCGTCCAGGCGGAGCACCCCGAGCGGCTGGCCGAGGTGACGAAGGAGCTGGCGCAGCGGCTCGCCGCCCGGGCTCCGGGCCCTGGCGCGGGCGCGCTCCCGGGACCCGAGGCGATCGCGCAGGCGGTGGCGAGCCTCGGCCGGGCCTACGACGCCGCGAACGGCGGGTTCGGCGGCGCGCCGAAGTTCCCCATGCCGGCCGCCCTGGCGCTGCTCGCCCGCTCGCACCAGCGGACGCGCGATGCGAGGACGCTCGAGATGCTGGAGCAC
This sequence comes from Anaeromyxobacteraceae bacterium, assembly GCA_035719085.1. Classification (GTDB taxonomy): domain Bacteria; phylum Myxococcota; class Myxococcia; order Myxococcales; family Anaeromyxobacteraceae; genus JADKCZ01. The sequence goes on along the minus strand of DASTGK010000316.1, from coordinate 4,301 downwards.
ACGCTCGCGGCGATGGCGGCGGGCGGCATCCACGACCAGCTCGGCGGCGGGTTCCACCGCTACGCCACCGACGACCGCTGGCTCGTGCCCCACTTCGAGAAGATGCTCTACGACAACGCGCAGCTGGCGGTGGTCTACCTCGAGGCCTTCCAGCTCACCGGGCGCGAGGACTTCGCCCGCGTGGCGCGCGACACGCTCGACGCCCTCGATCGCGAGCTGAGCGACCCGGCGGGCGGCTTCGCCTCGGCGACCGACGCCGACAGCCCGGGGCCCGACGGGAGGAGAGAGGAGGGGCGCTTCTTCACCTGGACGCCGCGGGAGGTGGAGGCGGTCCTCGGGCGCGACCGGGCGCGCGCCGCGATCGCCTGGTTCGGCGTGTCGTCCACGGGCCCGGTCGGCGGCCGGAGCGTCCTGCACACGCCCGCCAGCCTGGAGGCCACTGCGCGCACGCTGAAGGTCGGCGCCACCGAGCTGCGCGGAGCGCTCGCCCGGGCGCGCCAGGACCTGTACCAGGCCCGCGCCAAGAGGCCGCCGCCGGCCAGGGACGACGCGGTGGTGGCGGCGTGGAACGGGCTCGCCGTCTCCGCCCTCTCCCGGGCGAGCCAGGTGCTCAGCGACGCCGGCTACGCCGCGCGCGCGGTCCGCGCCGCGGAGTTCCTGCTCCGGGACATGAGCGCAGGGGGGCGCCTGCGGCGGAGCTGGCGCGGAGGCGCCGCCGGCACGCCGGGGACGCTCGACGACCACGCCTTCGTGGCGCAGGGGCTCCTCGATCTCTACGAGGCGACCCACGACCCGCGCTGGCTCGAGGCCGCCACCGCGGTCGCGGAGCAACTCGAGCGGCACTTCGCCGATCCCGCCGGTGGGTACTTCCTGACGGCCGACGACGACGAGGCGCCGCTGGGGCGTGAGAAACCGGCCGAGGACGGCGCCGAGCCGGCCGGGAACTCGGTCGCCGCGCTGGACCTGCTCCGGCTGGCGGAGCTTCGCGGCGACGATCGCTGGCGCCGCCGCGCCGAGCGGCTGCTCGCCGCCTTCGCCCCGCAGCTCCAGGACGGCTCCCTGCCCGCCATGCTGTCGGCCCTCGACTTCGCGCTAGGGCAGCCGCTCGAGATCGTGGTGGTCGCCCCGGCACCGGGCGGCGCGGCGGCCTTCGAGGAGGCGCAGCGGCGCATCTTCGCCCCGAACCGGAGCTGGGTCGTCGCGACCGAGGGTGAAGATCTGGCCGCGCAGGCGCGCCTCGTGCCGCTGCTGGAGGGGAAGCGCGCGCAAGGCGGGAAGGCGACCGCCTACGTCTGCCGGGCGAGGGTCTGCGACCTGCCCACCACCGATCCTCGGCTCTTCGCCGCGCAGCTGGCTCGCGCTGCGTCCAGGCGTCTGGAGAGGCCCTGACCGCAGCGCCGTTCGCACGCCAGCGAATCCGCGAAGTGCCCGCTTGACAGTCTCCCGGGGGTTCAGTATTTACGCGGCCTTCCGCTGGTTCGCGCCCCTCCCGAGGGCGCGTGCTTCGACGTCAGCGGGCGCAGCACCGGGGAGTGGCTCAGCCTGGTAGAGCACTTGGTTCGGGACCAAGGGGTCGCAGGTTCAAATCCTGTCTCCCCGACTTTCTGAAGGCCGCGATGTTGCTCTGGATTCCGGAGCCATCGCGGCCTTCGTCTTTCGGGGTTTCGAGGTCCTGCACCACTAATGCACCAAACGGCTTCGCCTGCGGCCCCACGCCGAAGCTCAGGCGGCCGAGCGCGGCCCGCATGTCGGCCAGCTCGAGGTGGCCGTAGGTCTCGGTGGTGAGCCTCGGGTCGGAGTGGCGCAGGATGCGCTGCACCACCGGGAGCGAGACGCCCTCCTTGAGGAGCAGCGTCGCCGTCGTGTGGCGCAGGTCGTGGAAGCGCACCTTCCGCGGGATGGCCACCGGCCAGAGGCACCGCTTGCACCTGGGGCACTTCCCCTGCTCGGCCGTGGCGCGCAGCTCCTTGAACCCACAACCCTGCTTCCGGCAGCGGTGCTCGTACCCCTCGACCACGCCGGCCCGGCCGAGCGCGTAGCGCAGGTTCCGGTCGGCGTTCACCTCCCGGTCGTGCATCGAGCCGTCGGGGCGCGGGAACAGGTACCTGCTCGGTGACGCCTTGGCCGCCGCCTTCAGGAACGGGACCAGGCCGTCGGCGATCGGGATGAGCGCCGGCTTGCCGTCCTTGGTCGAGTCGGCCTCCCAGGACTTGCAGACCTGGAGCGTCTGCTCCTCCCAGTCGATGTCCGACTTCCGGAGCGCGAAGATCTCGCCGCGCCGGAGCCCCGTGTAGACGGCCGTCGCCACGACCGCCTGCCACTGGCCGCCGAGCGCCATGAGCACGCGCGGGACCTCGTCGTACTTGAGGAAGGTGGGGAGGCGCCTGGACACCCGGCGCCGCGGGACCGCCGCGATCGGGTTCACGCCCGACCAGAGGCCGGCGCCGGGATGGGAGGCCAGCGTGAACATGCGGTGGACGATCGCGCGCAGGTGGTTGATGGAGCGCGGCGCCAGGACCTTCTCCATGGCGGCGAGCCGTCGGTCGAACCGCTCCGAGGTCACGTCGCGCAGCGGCACGTCGCCGAGGCTCTTGCGGAAGTGCTTCTCGAGGGAGGCCCTGATGGTCGTGGAGCGCAGCCGGCAGCCGTGCCGCTCCCACCACCAGTCCATCAGCTCGCCGAAGGCGATCTCGCGCTCGACCCCCGGGCGCGGCTCCAGCCCGAGCCGCTGGCGCTCGTACTTGCGCTCGAGGTCGTCGGCGAGCCGGCGGGCCTCGGACTTGGTGGCAGCGGTCGTCGGGACCTGGATCCAGCGCCCGCGGTAGTCCTTCACCTTGGCCGTCCAGGTGCTCTGGCCCTTGCGCAGGAAGACGCTCGCCATGGCTCACCTCGACTTCGTCTCGCCGCGGGCGAAGGCCCGAACCGCCTCGGGGTCGAATCTAAGCAGCGCCCCCACCCGGAGGCACGGCAGCATGCCGGTCTCTGCCACCTTGTAGACGAAGGAGAGGCTCGACCTCAGGTACCGGGCCACATCGGCGGCGGTCCAGAGGGTCGACGCGGACGGATCGGTGGTGAGGCGGAGCCTGGAGGTCGTGGTGACGGGCCTGGGCGGGGCGAAGTGGGTTCCGGAGTCGAGGGGGGACGGCATGCGGCACGCTCTGAGCGGTGACGGGTACATCCGACTGCGGCTAGCTATATGTATAGCGACGGGCATCCGATTGTGCTAACCACCGGCCGGGGCGTACCCGAGCGGAGCCGCATGGTCAGACGCACTCATGCTGTCGGGGAGGACGACCCGACCGGGCGGGAACCCATCTGGGGGCGAGCAGCCAGGACCCTGTTCCGGATGGTTCGGACTTCGAGGAAGCCGCCAACTGGGAAACGTCTCGAGGTGTGCAGCCACACGACGAAGTGCCGCAAGTCACTCGGCGCAGCACTGCCGGTCCTCACCGATCGCGACGAAATCCGACAACTACACGACTACGGCACGTAGGGGAACGTGAACCCGTACACGGGCAGCGTACCAGTCAAGCTTGGGCCGACTATTTCCTAAGAAGATACTTGGCCTTCAGATATCTCCTGAGGCCCTTGGCCGTCTTGAAGGTCTCAGCGCGGTAGTGTCGCTCAAGCGCGCTCAACTGCGCCTCAGCTGCCGGATCGAGTCTCGATTTCGATCCTACAAAATACAGGTCGTATGCGCGCCAGTTCTCGAAGAACTTCCAGGTACAAAGGCCAGCGACGCAGCCACTATTGATGAAGTCTCGCGGCGCTAGATTGCGATAATACTCCCACCCCTTGGAGACGGTGAGCGGCGACGCATCAATGTTGGATCGGGACGTGCCGTGCTCAGGTCGGCCAAGTGAACCGCAAGTCATAACGATCAGCCCGTCTCGCTTGGAGAGACGGACCATGTTCTTGAAGGTCTCGACCCAGTGAGGGTTGTGCTCCATCACCTCACAACTGATGACGATGTCAAAAGAGTCGTCAGCCGCATCGTACTGCTGGCCCTCACAGACGACATCCACGCCTGGTCCCGCGGCTACGTCGATGCCGGTGTATTGGCAGTTCGTGAATGCTGAGCGAATAGTGCCGTTGATGTCCAGGCTGCCGATTTCGAGGACGGTCGCTCGCGAGAAGTAACGAGGCAGCAAGCGACCGATCCTCGAGACGAAATCGAGCTGTTCGATATGCGCCATAAAGGATCTCTCGGCCCGCGCCGCAGGCTAGCATTCACCGAACAGCGAACGTTGGAGCTTCATCCACCGCGAGATCCGCGGCGGCGAGACCTGTCGGGGAGGCAC
>DASTGK010000315.1:0-14623 GCA_035719085.1 Anaeromyxobacteraceae bacterium | reverse complement strand
GCCGCCAGCCGCGCCACCCCCGGCCGACGCCCCGCTGCGACCCTACGCCGCGGCCCCCCTCCCCAGGGAGCTGGAGGAGCGGCGCAAGGAGGCGGAGGCGCTCGCGAAGTTCCTGCTCGACAACCTCTCCTGAATCCCATGCTACGAAGCGCCCCGCCCCTCGGATCCCGCGCGGGCGTTAGGATCACGGACCCATGAGCCTCGCCCTCCTCCGCCTCGCCGCCGCGCTCTACCTGGCCGCCGCCGCGGGCTACGTCTTCTTCTTCGCGCGCCCGCGCCACGCCGTGGCGGCGCGGGTCGGCGCCTGGTTCCTCACCGGCGCCTTCGTCGTCCACATGGGGGCCATCGGCCTCGGCTGCAAGGAGTTCGGCGGGCTCGAGTGGTTCACGCTGCGCGGCGGCTTCGTGCTCATGGCCTGGCTCATCGCCGGCGCCTACCTGCTGGTGCAGCGCTTCTACCACCTGCCCACGGTGGGCGCGTTCGTCACGCCGCTGGCGCTCCTCGTGCTCACGCCGACGCTCTTCGGCGAGGGGGGCGCGCCCGGCGTGGCGCCCGAGACGGTGCGCCACCCGACGCTCACGCTCCACGTGATGAGCGCCACGGCCGGCGTCGCCATCTTCGCCGTGGCCTTCGGCGTGGCCCTCATGTACCTGCTGCAGGAGCGCGAGGTGAAGGGCAAGCGCTTCGGCGCGCTCTTCTCGCGGCTCCCCTCGCTGCAGGCGCTCGACCTCCTCACCCAGCGGCTCGTCCGCGCCGGCTTCGTCGTCTTCACCGTGGCGCTGCTCGCCGGCACCGTCACCGCCAGCGCCGTCTGGAAGAGCGCCTGGTCGTGGGACCCGCAGCAGGTGTCGAGCCTGATCATCTGGCTCCTCTACGGCGGCATGGTGCAGCTGCGCCACGCCGGGTGGCACGGCCGCCGCTACGCCCTGCTCACCATGGTCGGCTTCGGCCTGGTGATGGGCTCGATGGTGAGCCTCAAGGTCATCCCGGGCGTCACGCTCCACGCCGGCAGCTACGCGCCGGCCGCGCCGCAGGGGATCACGCAGTGAGCCGCGACCTCTTCCTCGTCGGCCTCTCGCACAAGAGCGCGCCCATCGAGGTGCGCGAGCGGGTGGCGCTCTCGGGCGACGACCTCAAGGAGGCGCTGGGGCAGCTCCGCGCCATGGACGGCGTCGAGGAGGCCTTCGTGGTCTCCACCTGCAACCGGGTGGAGGTCTTCGTGCAGGCCGACGGCGAGGACCCGGCGCGGAGCTTCTTCACCACCCGCGCCGCCCAGGCCACCGAGCACCTCTACGTGAAGCGCGGCCCCGAGGCGGTGCGCCACCTCTTCCGCGTCGCCGCCTCGCTCGACTCGATGGTGGTGGGCGAGCAGCAGATCCTCGGGCAGGTGAAGGAGGCCTACGGCCTCGCCAGCGCCGCCCAGGCGGCCGGCGGCTTCATGTCGCGCCTGTGCAACCGCGCCTTCGCCACCGCCAAGCGGGTCCGCACCGAGACCGACATCGGCCGGGGCGCCACCTCCATGTCGCAGGTGGCGGTCGACCTGGTGGCCAAGATCTTCGGCGACCTGCGCGGGCGCGCCATCCTGCTCGTCGGCGCCGGCAAGATGGGCGCCCTCTCGGCCAAGGCGCTCAAGGTGCTCGGCGCCGACCGCGTGCTCGTCACCAACCGCTCGCCCGAGCGCGGCCAGGCGCTGGCCGACCAGGTGGAGGGGCTCTTCCGCCCCTGGGACGAGCTGCCCCGGCTGCTCGTCGAGGCCGACGTGGTCATCGTCTCCACCGGCGCGCCCCACTTCGTGGTCACCGCCGACCTGGTCCGCGCCGCCATGAAGTCGCGCCGCGGGCGCAACCTGTGCCTCATCGACCTGGCCGTGCCGCGCAACGTCGACCCGGCCTGCGGCGGGCTCGACGACGTCTACGCCTACGACGTGGACGACATGCAGCGGGTGGTGAGCGCCAACCACGAGGCCCGCCGCGGCGAGGCGGTGCGCGCCGAGGCCATCGTCGAGGCCGAGGTGATGGCCTTCACCCGCGAGCGCGAGGCGCGCGCCGCGCTGCCGGTGCTGGTCTCGCTGCGGCAGCGGGCCGAGCGGATCGCCCGCGCCGAGGCGGAGCGCACGCTCGCCGCGGTGGGCGGCAAGCTCGACGAGAAGGGGCGCAAGAGCGTCGAGGCGATGGCGCAGGCCATCGTCAACAAGCTGCTGCACGGGCCGACCTCGCGGCTCAAGGAGGCGGCCGCCTCCGGCGACAGCAGCCTGCCGGGCGCCGCCGCGGCGCTGTTCGGCATCGAGGAGCAGGAAGAGCCCTCCCGCCCCAAGGGCGAGGGGAACGGCGCGGCCCGTCCGGCCGCCTCACTGGAGAACCGCTAGCGTGACCGTCCGCATCGCCACCCGTCGCAGCCCCCTGGCCAAGTGGCAGGCCAACCACGTCGCCGATCTGCTGCGGGCCAAGGAGCCCGGCCTCGAGGTGCGGCTCCACGAGCTCGTCACCCGCGGCGACCGGATCCTCGAGGTCCCGCTGGCGCAGGTGGGTGGCAAGGGGCTCTTCGTCAAGGAGATCGAGGACGCGCTGCTGGCCGGCGACGCCGAGATCGCCGTCCACTCGATGAAGGACCTGCCGGCGCTGCTGGCCGAGGGGCTGGCCATCGGCGCGGTGCCGGTGCGCGAGGACCCGCGCGACGCCCTCTGCTCGCCGCGCTGGAAGACGCTCGACAAGCTGCCCAAGGGGGCCCGCGTCGGCACCTCGTCGCTGCGCCGCTCGGCCCAGCTCAAGGCGCTGCGCCCGGACCTGCAGATGGAGGTGGTGCGCGGCAACGTGCAGACCCGCCTCGACAAGGCCACCACCCAGCTCGACGCCGTGGTGCTGGCCTACGCCGGCCTGCGCCGCCTCGGGCTCGACGGCCACGCCACCCAGGTGCTCTCCACCGACGAGATGCTGCCGGCGGTGGCCCAGGGGGCGCTGGCGCTCGAGGCCCGCGCCGGCGACGCCGTCACCATGCGGCGGCTCGCCGCCCTCGACGACGCCGACACCCGCGTGCGCGTCGAGGCGGAGCGCGGCTTCCTCGCCCGCATCGAGGGCGGCTGCCAGGTGCCGATCGCCGGCCACGCCACCGTGGCGGGCGGCCAGGTCCACCTGCGGGCGCTCGTCGCCTCGCTCGACGGCACCCGCATCATCCGCGGCGAGCGGCGCGGGCCGGTGGCCGAGGCGCGCGCGCTCGGCGTCGCGCTGGCCGAGGAGCTGCTCGGCCGCGGGGCCGACGCCATCCTGGCCGAGGCCGAGGGGAAGACGGTCGGCCTGGGCGCGCCCACCAAGACGTAGGGGCGCCATGGGGCTCGAAGGGCGGACGGTCGCCGTCACCCGCGGGCAGGGGAGCGAGGACGCGCTCGGCGCCCGGCTGCGCCAGCTGGGCGCCCGCGTCCTGGAGTTCCCCTCCATCGCGCTCGCCCCGCCCGAGGACCAGGCCCCGCTCGACGCCGCGCTCGGCGCGCTCGGCCGGTTCGCCTGGGCCGTCTTCGCGAGCGGCAACGCGGTCGAGCGGACGGTGGCGCGCCTCGACGCGCTGGGCGTGCCGCGCGGCGCGCTCGCCGACCTCCGGCTGGCCTGCGTCGGGCCGGCCACCGCCGAGCGGCTCGCCGCCCTGGTCCGGCCGCCCGACCTCGTGCCGCTCGAGGCGACCGGCGCCGCCATGGCCGAGGCCCTGGCGCGCCACGTCCACGGCGCCGCGGTGCTCGTGCCGCGCGCCGCCGACGGACGACCGGAGCTGGTGGCCGGGCTCGCCGCCGCCGGCGCCGAGGTGACCGCGCCCGTGGCCTACCGGACCGTCCCGGCGCCCCCGGAGACGCTGGCGCCGCTCGGCGACGCGCTCGCCGCGGGCGCGGTGGACGCCGTCGCCTTCCTCTCGCCCTCGGCCGTGAAGAGCGTGGTCGGCGCCCTCGGGCCCCGCGCGGCGCTCCTCGCGGGCGTGCTCCTCGCCGCCATCGGGCCGACCACCGCCGACGCGCTGCGGGCCGCCGGCCTGCCGGTCGGCGCCATGCCGGCGCGCCACACCGCCGCCGACCTGGCCGACGAGCTCGCCGTCCGGCTGGGGCGCTGATCACGCCGCCATGGTGAGGGCTCCGACGCCGACGCGCGCCACGCCGGCCGCGGCGCAGTCGGCCAGGAAGGCCTCCGAGCCGAGGTAGGCCGCCTCCGCCACGCGCGCCGCCGAGATGACGTCGTCGCTCGCCTCGCCCGGGTGGCACATGAGGAGGGCCCCGTCCTCGACCGAGGCGAGCCAGCCCTGCACCAGGGCGCGGTAGGGCGCGCCCGGCTCGAAGCCGTAGACGCCGGCGAAGTCCCGGTTGTGCGGCAGCCCGCGCGCCGCGAGGGCCCGGCGCAGCGCGCGCCCGCCGAGCGCGGCGATGAGGGCCGCCTTGGGGCCGCGCCAGCGCGCCGGCACGGTGGCGCGGACGAAGGGCGTCGCGCCCCGGGCGGCCAGCTCGTCGAGCAGCGCGGCGCGCACCAGCGGGAGCTGGTGGACGTGGCGGTGGCCGTCCACGAAGGCGGGGGGGCGCCCGGCCGCCCGCTCGAAGGCGTCGAGCTGCGCGCCGATGCGCCGGCGCAGCTCGGCCCCGTCGAGCGCGCCCAGGTGGCTCCGGAGGATGAGCCCGCCCAGCCCCTCCGGCGGCGCGCCGCCCGACCCCTCGGTCAGGTCGAGGTGGAGCCCGGCGTCCGCGCCGGTCGCGAGCAGGGCGGGGAGGTCGCGGCTGAAGGCCGCCCCCTGCGACAGGCAGCTCACGGCGGTGAGGCGGCCCGCCGTGGCCAGGCGCACGATGGCGGAGTCCACCGGCTCGCTCTGGCCGAAATCGTCCGCACAGACTACAAGGCGTTTCCCGGGCAACACCGTCACGATTCGTCCCTAGCACGAGGCCGCCCGCCGATGCCCCACGAAAACGCACCTCGCCCGAGCGCCCTCCGCCTCGCCGCTGCGTCCGTCCTGCTGGCGCTCGCCTTCCTGGCGCTGGCCGGGGCCAGGCCGCTCAACGTGCCCGACGAGGGGCGCTACGCCGAGGTGGCGCGCGAGATGGTCGTCACCGGCGACTACGTCACGCCGCGCCTCGACTTCGTCCCCTTCCTCGACAAGCCGGCGCTCTTCTACTGGCTCGACGCCGCCGGCATCCGCCTCTTCGGCGCCACGCCCTTCGGCGCCCGCTTCGCCACCGCGCTCCTCGGGGCCCTCGGCTGCGCCGCGGTGCTCGCGGCCGGGGCGCGCCTCTCCGGCCGGCGAGCCGGCCTCCTCGGCGCGGTGGTGCTGGCCGCCACGCCGCTCTGGTACGGCGGCGCGCAGTACGTGAACCACGACCTGGCGGTGGCGGCCTGGATCACCGCCGCCACGCTGGCGCTCGCCGCCGGGCTGCTCGGGGCGGGGAGGGCGCGCGCCGGCTGGCTCCTCGCCGGCGGCGTCGCCTCGGGGCTGGCGCTCCTGACGAAGGGGCTCATCGGCGTCCTCTTCCCGTTCGGCGTCGTGGGGCTCTGGCTGCTCGCGGCCCGCCGCTGGCGGCTCGTGCCCTGGCTGGTGCCGGCCGGCCTGGTGGCGCTCGCCGTGGCGGCCCCCTGGTACCTGGCCTGCCAGCGGGCCAACCCGGACTTCTTCCACTACTTCTTCGTGACGCAGCACTTCGAGCGGTTCACCGGCAAGGGCTTCAACAACCCGACCGGCCCGGCCTTCTACCTGCTCGTCGTGCCGCTCGGCCTGCTGCCCTGGACCGCGGCCCTGCCCTCGGCCGTCGACCGGGCCTGGCGCGCCTGCCGCGCCGACCGGACCGACGCGCGCGGCGACCTCCTGCTCCTGCTCTGGCCGATCCTGGTGGTGGCCTTCTTCTCCATCCCGCGCTCCAAGATCGTCGGCTACGTCCTGCCGGCCATCCCGCCCCTGGCGATGCTCCTCGGGCGGTGGTGGGACGAGCGCCTCGACGCGCCGCCGGAGCCCCGGCGCGGCCTCGCCCTCGGCACCGCCATCCCGCTCGCCCTCCTCGGCGCCGGCGCGGCGGCGGTCCCCTGGGTGCTGCCGCTCGTCGACCGGAGCCAGCCCCCGGCGCCGGCCTGGGCGGCCGCGCTGCTCGTCGCGACCGGGCTCGCGCTCGTGATCCTCGCCGCGCTCGCCTGGCGGGCCCACCGCGAGGGGGCGGCCCGTCGCGCCCTCCTCGTGCAGGCCCTCGCCTCGGCGGTGCTCATCGCCGGCCTCCTCGTGGCCGTGCCCGGGGTCGTCCGCGACGGGACGCGCGGCCTCGCGGCGCGGATCGAGGCCCTGCGGCGCGACGGCGACGCGGTGCTGGCCTACCGGCGCTATCCCTACGACCTGCCGTTCCTGCTCGACCTGCGCGCGCCGCTGCCGGTGGTGGAGGACTGGGACGATCCGGCCATCGCCCGCGAGGACTCGTGGCGCCGCGAGCTCTGGCTGGGGCGCGGCTGGCGGCCCGAGTCGCAGGCGTGGCTGGTGAAGCCGGAGGCGCTCTCCGAGCGCTGCGGCCCGGGCGCGCGCTGCTTCGTGGTGGCCCGGGAGCGCGACGTCGCCGCGCTGCGGGCGTCGCTCGGGCTCGAGGAGCTGGCGCGCGAGGGGCGCCTGGTGCTGCTCGCCAGCCCGGCGGCCGCGAGGTAGGCGCGCCAGGCGCACGAGCCTGGGGGCGCGGGGGCGCCGTGCGGGCAGCGAGACCCGTCAGGCACGTGCCCCGGCGCCCAGCCGCGGCAGGGAGACGGTGAAGGTCGCGCCGCGCCCCTCGCCCGGGCTCTCCGCCCGCAGCGACCCGCCGTGCAGCGCGACGAGCTGGTGCGCGATGGCGAGGCCGAGGCCGAGCCCCTGGCGGCCGCCACCCTGCTCCTGGGCGAACCGGTCGAAGACGTGGGGCAGGAAGGCCGGGGAGATGCCTCGGCCCGTGTCGTCGACCGTCAGGCGGGCCTCCCCGTCCACCTCCTCGACCCGCACCCGCACGCGGCCGCCACGGGGCGTGAACTTGAGGGCGTTCCCGAGCAGGTTGACCACCACCTGCTGCAGCCGGCCCGGGTCGCCCCGGCAGGCCAGGGGGGCGCCGTCGAGCTCCGCCGTGAGCTCGACGCCCTTCGCGACCGCCTCGGGCCGCGCCGCCTCGACGACGCCCTCCACCAGGCCCCGCCAGTCGAGCTCCTGGAGCTCCAGGGAGAGCTTGCCGGCCACGATGCGCGAGACGTCGAGCAGGTCCGCCACCAGCCTCACCTGGCGCTGCGTGCTCGCCGCGATGGCGGCGGCGGCGCGGCTCACGGCGGCCGGGTCGGCCCGGCCCAGCTGCAGCAGGTCGGCCTGGAGGAGGATGGACGTGAGCGGCGTGCGCAGCTCGTGCGACAGGTTCGCCAGGAAGAGGTCCTTGGCCAGGCCGGCCTCCTCGGCCCGCCGCCGGGCCTCCTCCGCGAGCTGGAGCAGCTCGGCCCGGTGCTGCTCGAGCTGCCGCCGCGCGGTGACGTCCTCGATGGCGAGCAGGAGCATCGGCTCGCCGGCCAGGGCGGGGATGGCGCAGGCGGAGACCGAGACGGCGCGGCGGCCCGCGCCGAAGAGCTCGCGCTCCAGCTCCGTCACCTGGGGCGGCCCGTTCGAGCCGATGACCTCGGCCACGGTCCGGCGCAGCTCCGCCGAGTCCCACTCGCGGGCCCCCAGCTCGAAGAAGCCGCGCCCCTCGACGTCGCCGGGGGCCTCGCGGAAGAGCCGGTAGTAGGCCCCGTTGGCCGAGAGCACCCGGAGGCCGACGTCGAGGACCACCAGCGGCACCTGCACCGCCTCCACGATGCCGCGGGCGTAATCCCGGGCCCACCGGGCGCCGAGGAGCTCCTGCTTCAGCGCCTGGATGTCGGCCAGGGCGAGGATGGCGCCGTCGGTCCGGCCATCGACGGTGCGGTGAGGCCGGATCTGGAGCCGGTGCCAGCGGCCGGCGCGATCCTGCACCTCCGCCTCGACCAGGGTCCCCTCCTCCATCGACCGCACGATCCACGGCTCCAGGTCCGGAGCCTCGAAGGGAAGGAGGAGGTCGGTGATGGGCCGGCCCACGTCGGCCGGCGCCAGCTTCATGAAGGTGGCCGCCTGCCGCGTGAAGCGGCGGATGCGGCGCTCCTCGTCGAGCATCAGGATGGGGAGCTCGACCGCGTCGAGGAGGTTGAGGACGTCGGCGTTGACGGCCTGCAGGTCCCTGTTCCGGCCGTTGAGCTCGTCGTTCAGGGTGGTGAGCTCCTCGTTGGTGGCCTGGAGCTCCTCCTTGGCGGTCTCCAGCTCCTCGTTGAGGCTCTGAAGCTCCTCGTTGGCCGAGACCAGCTCGTCGTTGGCCGAGGCGAGCGCCTCGGTCCCGCGCCCGTGTTCCTCGAGCAGCGCCGCCGCGTACTCCTTCGTCGAGGCCAGCTCCTCCTCGAGCGCGTGGCGGGCGGTCCGGTCGCCCCGGTCGCCCCGGCCGCGGGGGCGTGCAGCCCGCCGGTCCGGCCTGGCGGCGGGGTGCTCCTCGAAGAGCACGACGAAGGCCTGCTCGCCCTCCTCGGTCCCCCTCACCGGGAGGACCACCAGGTCGCAGCTCCGACCCGCCGCCTCACCCCCGAGGGCGACGCCCTCCTTGCGGATGGGCGCGCCCGTCCGCCGCGCCCTGGCGAGCGCGACGCGCAGCGGAGCGGCCAGCCCCGGGCGCAGCAGCTCGAACAGCAGGAGCCTGGGCTCACCCTCGGGGAGCTGGAGGTAGGGGTCGGTCCGGCCGCGCAGCTGGAGCACCTCCAGCCGCTCGTTGACGACCACGCCGGCCGGTCCGTACCGGGCCAGGACCAGGTCGTCCACCCGGCGCCGCAGCCCGCCGCCGGACGTCGAGGGCGCCGGCTCGGGCGCCGCCGGCGCCCCGAAGGCGAAGGGGCGCGCCGCGCCGCGCGGCGCGAAGCGGTAGGCGCTCGGCCCCGGCCTGCGCCGGAAGACCCGGCCGCCCCTGCTGGTGGCCGCGAACCACCTCGGCACGCCGGCCGCGCTCTCCGAGCGGCCGAGGAGGAGGTAGCCGGGCTGCTCGAGGCAGTAGTGGGCCGTGGCCAGCACGCGGCGCTGCAGCGCCGGCCTGAAGTAGATGAGGACGTTCCGGCAGCACAGCAGGTCGAGCCGCGAGAACGGCGGATCGCGGGCCACGTCGTGGCGCACGAACACGCACAGGTCGCGCACGGCCTGCGCGACGCGCCAGCCCCGCTCGGTGCGGACGAAGAAGCGCTCCAGCCGCTCCTCGCCCAGCCCGCGCACCACCGCGTCCGGGTAGACGCCGGCGCGGGCGCGGGCGATGGCCTTCTCGCTCGCGTCCGACCCGAAGATCAGGATCGGGTGCGCCGGCGGCCCACCGCCCAGGTGCTCGAGGATCTCGATGGCCAGGGAGTAGACCTCCTCGCCGGTGGCGCAGCCCACCACCCAGGCGCGGATGGGCGCGCCGGGCGACTTGTGCTTCAGGATGTCGGGGAGGGCGACGGTGCGCAGCTCGTCGAAGAACGGCTCGTCCCGGAAGAACGAGGTGACCTTGATGAGGAGATCCTCGTGAAGCGCCGCCACCTCGGCCGGGTCCTGCCGCAGCAGCGCCAGGTAGGCCGCGGCGTCCTGCGCCTGGCGCACGGCCATGCGGCGGGCGAGCCGCCGCCACACGGTGTCGGGCTTGTACTCCCCGAAGTCGACCCCGGTGGCCGCCTGCACCAGGGCGAGGATCCCCTCCAGCGCGGCGGTGTCCGCCGCGGAAGGGGGCGGCGGTGCGCGCCGGGCGAGCGCGGGGTGGAGCGCCAGCCCGGCCAGCGCGGCGCCGAGGGCCGGCAGCGGCAGGCAGAAGTCGACCACCCCGGCGTCGAGGGCGCTCTGGGGCATCTCCGGGAAGCGGGCCTGGCGCGGGTCCTGCGCGAAGGTGACGCCGCCTTCGGCCCGGACGGCCGCCAACCCCGCGGTGCCGTCCGAGGCGGTGCCGGAGAGGACCACGCCGACGGCCCGCGGGCCGCGGTCGGCCGCCAGGGACCGCAGGAAGTGATCGATCGGCAGGTGCGGGCGGCGCTCGTCCTCGTCGAGCGGCGCGAGCCTCAGCACGCCCGCTTCGATGGTCAGCTGCGTGCCCGGCGGGATGACGTAGACCCTGTTCGGCTCGACCCGCTCCCCCTGCTCCGCCTGCGCGACGCGCAGGCGGGTGGCCGGGGCGAGCGCGTCGCTGAGCAGGCTGGCCCGCGTCGCGTCGAGGTGCTGCACCAGCACGAAGGCGAGGCCCGCGTCGGCCGGGACGTCGGCGAGGAGCTGCCGGAAGGCCTCGAGGCCGCCGGAGGAGGCGCCGACGCCGACGATGGTGAGCTCGCGGTCCGCGACCCTGGCTCGCCGCCCCGCCCGCGCGGGCCGGGCAGGCTGAAGGGTCGATGCGGCAGGCTTGGTGCGCGCGACCATGCGGGGCGGCCTCTCGGCCGGGGGCCCCGGTCCCTGGCGTGCGGCCCGGGGGCGGCGATTCGATGGAGCCGTCATGGTACGCCCATCTCCGGATCCGCGGTATCACCAGCCGGGCGGTCTGGCGGGACGCGTCCGCGACCCCTCGCGAGCGCCCGGAGGGCGCCTGTCCGCCTGCCAAGAGCGCCCGTGACGCGCAGCCTCACCGCCGGCGTCGGCGCCGTCGGTTCGCCATGAGCTCGCTGGCGGCCATCGCCACCAGGAGGCCACCGACGACGGCGAGCAGCACCACCACCACCGGCGCCAGCAGCGGTCCAGGCGCCGAGGGCTCCAGTCCGCCGCCCGCCAGGGCGGGGAAGACGCGCCCAGCCTTCATCATCATGGCGCTGCCGAGGAAGGCCACCCCGGCGGCCGCCAGGAGGGCGAGGGCGTGCCTGGTCGGCGTCGTCGGGTTCCACATGGAGCCGTCCCTTCACGCCTCGAGAGGCGCGGCCGCCGACGTCAGGTACGGCAGCCCGGCCATGCGCTGCAGGTCGAAGTAGCCGCGCGCCGCGCCCCACTCGGCCCACGGCACGACGTCGCGGCCCACCCACAGCACGCCGTGGTCGGGGCGGCGGAGCAGGAGCCGCTGCCGGCGGCACCACGAGCCCCGCGCCCAGGCCGCGCCGAGGAGCAGGTCGCGCGCCGTCGCCAGGAACGTCTCGAAGGCCGTCATCGCTCCGCCCTCCCAGCGCTCGCCGAGTCGTCCAGCTCGTCGGCGCAGGCGATGAGCGCGCTGGCCATGAGGCGCCGGCGCCGCCGGTTCCACCAGCGGGACTCCTCCACGAGCTGGATGGCCGCCAAGCGGGCCACGCACGCCGAGATCCGCGTGCCGGTGTCCTGTCCTGCTGAGAAGCTGGCCTCGTCGGGGGTCGTCACGTCTGCACCTCACGTCGTGGAGGTAGCGCCGGACCGCGCCCCCTGCCCGGCGCATCCGAGGCGTGGCGCGGTTACGCAGGCCCCCCCCCGCCGTTCCCGGGCCGCCGGCCCAGCGTGGCGCTATGTTCGTTTCGTCTCCTCCAGCCACGTCCGCCGGGCGCGCTTGGACCGGACGTGGCCTCGGCCGACGCTCCGCCGCCCCGTGCCTTCGCCGTCGACGGAGCGGTGGGGTACGCCATGTGGGTGGAGCGCAGCGTTCGTTCGGCCGTCGATGACGTCGGCCGCGAGGTGGCGCAGGCTTCGGCCTCGTCCGGCGGCGCGGGCCGCCGCCTGGAGGCGGCCTGGAGCCGCTTGGTGGGCGTCCTGGCGCTCGGGCCAGCCCCGGAGCTTCGCGCCTGCCCGTACTGCGGCGGCGAGGGCATGCGCGCGGCCACCCGCTGTGGCTCGTGCTGGGAGCCCCTGACGCCACCGCCGGCCTCGGCGCCCGCGCGAGGGGGCGCGTGAGCGGCTGGGTCAGGGTCGGCTCCGCCTGGGCCATGAACCTCGACGGCTCCGACGCCGCCGCGTGCTTCGCCCTGCCGCGCCTCGAGGTCCAGCCCACCGCCCGCGGCTGGCGGGCCAGCTGCCTGCGCCAGGATGGGACGCGCTCCGACCGGCTCGGCCGCGCCGGCGGCACGGTGCACGAGGCTCGCGCGGTCGCCGAGGCCGCGTGGGCCGCGGCGAGCCTGCGAGTCACCGCCCCACCTGGGCGGGCGGCCATGACCTCCTCGTGACCCCGCGGCGCCATGTTCGAGTCATCGGCGCGCAGGCTCCGGACTCCCCGACCCGCCGCCGGTCCGAAGCGAGGCTCCCATGCCCGCCGCCCCTACCAAGCCCGCGTTCCTCCCGCCGGGCCCGTTCCACGCCGAGCTGAAGCGCCTGGTGGAGGCCCACTTCGCGGCGAGCGGGCGCTCCCCGCGCGGCGGCTGGCGGCTGGCGGTGAAGGGCGCGCTGCTGCTGGCCTGGTTCGCCGGCTCCTGGTCCGCCCTGGTGCTCGGCCACCCGCCCTGGTGGCTGGCGGTGCCGCTCGCCGTGTCGCTCGGCCTCGCCTGGGCCGGCGTCGGCTTCAACGTGATGCACGACGCCAACCACGGCGCCTCCACCACCCGCGCCGGCTGGAACCGGCTCCTGGCCTACTCCTCCGACCTCATCGGCGGCAGCTCGGTCATCTGGCGCCACAAGCACAACGTGCTCCACCACGGCTACACCAACGTGCTCGGCGTCGACGAGGACCTCGAGTCGGGCGGGCTGCTGCGCCTGGCGCGGGGCCAGCCCCGCCGCCCCGTGCACCGGCTGCAGCACCTGTACGTCTGGGTGCTCTACGCGCTCTTCCCGCTGCGCTGGTTCCTCCTGGACGACTTCCGGGACCTCTTGACCCGCCGCGTCGGCGCCAGCCCGCTGCCGCGCCCCTCGCCGGGCGCGGTGGCGCTGCTGCTCCTCGGCAAGCTCCTCTTCGTCGGCTGGGCGCTCGTCGTGCCGCTCTGGCTCCACCCCTGGAGCGAGGTCCTGCCGCTCGGGCTCGTCGCCGTCGGCACGCTCGGCGTGACGCTCGCCACCGTCTTCCAGCTGGCGCACGCGGTCGGCGAGGCCCGCTTCCACGCCGCCGCCGCCGGCCCGGTGCCGAGCGACTGGGCCACCTACCAGGTGGCCAGCACGGTCGACTTCGCCCGCGGCAGCCGGCTCTGCGCCTGGTACCTGGGCGGCCTCAACTTCCAGGTGGTCCACCACCTCTTCCCGACGGTGAGCCACGTCCACTACCCGGACCTGGCCCCCATCGTGGAGCGCTGCTGCCGGCGGCACGGCGTCCCCTACCGCGCCTGGGACACGCTCCGGGACGCGCTGGGCGCCAACGTGCGCTGGCTGCGCGAGCTCGGGCTGCCGGAGGCGCCGGGCGCGCCGGCCTGATCGGCTCCCACCGCCGCGGGGGCTACGGCGCGGGCCGCTCCAGCGGGCTCCGATCCACCCGCTCGCCCAGCACGTACACCGGCCGTCCCTTCACCTCGTCGTACACGCGCCCCAGGTACTCGCCGATGATGCCGATCGAGAGCAGCTGGACGCCGGCGAAGAACATGATGCTGACGACGATGGTCGGGTAGCCGGGCACGGGGATGTCGTAGACCAGCTCCTCGACGACGACCCAGGCGCCGTAGAGGCCGGCGACCGTCGAGACGACGAGCCCCATGGCCGCGACCAGGCGCAGGGGCAGGTTGGTGAAGCCGGTGAGGCCGGTGAGCGCCAGCCGGACGAGCGCCACGGTGCTGAAGCGGGAGGTGCCGGCCAGCCGGGCCCGCACGTCGTACGGGACCGCCACCGCGCGGAACCCCACCCAGGCGTAGAGCCCCTTCATGAAGCGGTCGCGCTCGGGGAGCCGGTTGAGCGCGTCGACCACCCTGCGGTCCATGAGCCGGAAGTCGCCCGCGCCGGGCGGGATCTCGAACCGGGAGCCCCACGCCATGAGCCGGTAGAAGGCCCCGGCGCCGGCCCGCTTGCGCAGGCTCTCGCCCTCGCGGCCGGTGCGGACGCCGTAGGCCATGTCCCAGCCCTCGCGCCAGCGCTCCAGCATGGTGCCGATGACGTCGACCGGGTGTTGCCCGTCGCCGTCGAGCAGCACCACCACCTCGCCGCGGGCGGCCGCCAGGCCCGCCGAGAGCGCCGCCTCCTTGCCGAAGTTGCGCGACAGGGCGAGGTAGTGGACGCCGCAGTCGGCCGGCACCGAGAGCACGGCCTCGCGCGTGCCGTCGCGGCTGCCGTCGTCGACGACCACCACCTCGAAGCGGTCGGTGAGGGCGCGCAGCGCGTCGCGCAGCTCGATCAGGAAGGCGGAGGCCGCCTCGGCCTCGTCGTGCATGGGGACGACGGCCGAGATGGACGGCCGGGCGGGGCGGCTGGGGCGGCTGGAGCTCGGGGCGTCGGTGGGCATCGCGCGCGATGGTACCCTGCGTCGGATCATTTCGCCCGCGCCGCGGAGGCGCCTGCGCTCGCTCGCGCAGGCCCGGCGCGCCCGGCCGCCTTCCGCTAGACTGCGCCGCCCAATGCGCGCCCTCGCCGCCGCCCTCCTCGTCGCCGCCGCCCCGCTCGCCGCCGCGGAGGAGGCCTGCCCGCTCGCGAGCGCGCCGGGTGGCCTGGCGGCGCTCCTCGGCGCCTGGCCGCGCCCCGGGACGCCCGAGGCGGTCGCCGACCTGGCCGTGGTCCTCTGGGAGCAGCGCACCCGGACCGACGCCGAGGTGGCCCGGGCCGTCTCCGAGGAGGCGCTCTC
>DASTGK010000314.1:0-2510 GCA_035719085.1 Anaeromyxobacteraceae bacterium | reverse complement strand
GAGCCGTCCATGATGGGGATCTCAGGGCCGTCCACCTCGACGCGGCAGTTGTCGATGCCCATGCCGAAGAGCGCCGCCATGACGTGCTCGATGGTCGAGACGCGCGCCGGGCCGAGTGCGATGGAGGTGGAGAGCTTGGTGTCGACGACGAGGTCGTTCCGGGCCGGGATCTCGACCCCGAGGTCCATGCGGACGAAGGTGATGCCGGCGTCGGCCGGGGCCGGCGCGAGCGTGAGGGTGACCGGCGCGCCGGAGTGCAGGCCGACGCCCGTGCAGCTCACGCGCTTCGCCACGGTCCTCTGAGTCCAGTAAGCCATCTTCTGCTCGTCTCCCGTGATGCTTCCCCTGCCGGATCGCCCGGTGCCCCGGGCCCGTCGCGCCTGGAGGGGCGCCGCCGGCGTCCGCCACTTCAGCAATCGACGTGCCATGCGGCTCCGGGCGAGCGCCCTGACGTCGGAGATCGGCGGGGCGGCTAGATACACGTATCGACTGAACTTTTCAACAAGGATCCCGGGGGTCGGCCGCGCCGGTCCGGTTCGACCCGTCGGTCGCCCTGACACCCGTTCGGAGAACCGCGACATCCGTGTCAGGGACCCGGTCGGATCCCTCGATTTTGACGCGCCCGGTTAAGCTCGGGGGCGCGTGCTCCCACTGCGAGACGACGTCCCGGCCGACCGCACCCCCCTGGTCACCTGGGCCCTCGTCGCGATCAACGTGGGGGCCTTCGCCTGGCAGCTCGCCAGCGGCCTCGAGCGCTCGGTCCTCACCGGCGGCGCCGTGCCCTACGAACTCCTCACCCTGCAGGACGTCTGGCCGCCCGACCTGGTCCCGCCGCCCCTCACGGTCCTCACCTCCATGTTCCTGCACGGCGGCCTCCTGCACGTCGGCGGCAACATGCTCTTCCTCTGGATCTTCGGGAACAACGTGGAGGACGCGCTGGGCCGCCGGCGCTTCCTCGCCTTCTACCTGGTGAGCGGCCTCGCCGCGGCGGCGGCGCAGACCCTGGCCACCGCGGTGCAGGCCTCCGGGCTCGCCCCCTCCGACGCGAGCGCGCTCCTCGGCGTCCCCATGGTCGGCGCGAGCGGCGCCATCGCCGGCGTGCTCGCCGCCTACCTGGTCCTCTTCCCGCGCGCCGGCGTCCAGACGCTCTTCTTCTTCCTCGTCTTCTTCCGGGTCGTCACGCTGCCGGCGGCCGTCTTCATCGGCCTCTGGTTCCTGGCGCAGGTGGGGAACGCGGTCCTCGGCGGCGCGCCGGGCGTGGCCGTCTTCGCCCACCTGGGCGGCTTCCTCGCCGGCCTGGCGCTGGTGAAGCTGCTCGGCCGGCGGCCGGGCTGGGAGCAGGGGCCGGGCTGGACGCGCTCCTAGAGGAGCGAGCCCTGCGTGCCGCGCGGGCGGTCGCGCCCGAGGTGGGCGTAGGCGGCGGGCAGCGCGGTCCGGCCGCGCGGGGTACGGGCCAGGTAGCCCTCGCGCACCAGGAACGGCTCGTAGACGTCCTCGATGGTGCCCGACTCCTCGCCCACCGCCGCCGCCACCGCGTCGAGGCCGACCGGGCCGCCGCCGAAGGTGTCGAGGATGGCGGCGAGGATGCGCCGGTCCATGGCGTCGAGCCCGCGCTCGTCCACCTCGAGCCGCGAGAGCGTGCTGTCGACGATGGCGCGCGTCAGCCGGCCGTCCCCCTCCACCTGGGCGAAGTCGCGGGCCCGCTGCAGGAGGCGGATGGCGATGCGCGGCGTGCCGCGGGCGCGGCCGGCGAGCGTGGCCACCCCCTCCGGCTCGACCGGCAGGCCGAGCTTGCGGGCGGCCCGCACGGCGATCTCGGAGAGCTCGGCGGCGCCGTAGTAGTCGAGCCGCTCCTGGATGGGGAAGCGGTCGCGCAGCGGGGCGGCCAGCAGGCCGGTGCGCGTGGTGGCGCCGATGAGGGTGAACCGCTCGAGCTTCATCTCCATGGTCTGGGCGCCGATGCCGGCGCCGAGCACCACGTCGAAGCGGAAGTCCTCCATGGCGGGGTAGAGCGCCTCCTCGACCGCCGGCGAGAGCCGGTGGATCTCGTCGATGAAGAGGATGTCGCGCGGGGCGAGCGCCGTGAGGAGGCCGGCGAGGTCACCCTTCTTCACCAGCGCCGGCCCGCTCGTCACGTGGAGCGCCACGCCCAGCTCGCGCGCCAGGATGTGGGCGAGCGAGGTCTTGCCGAGCCCGGGCGGCCCGGAGAGGAGCACGTGGTCGAGCGCCTCGCCGCGCTGCCGGGCGGCCCGGGCGTAGACCTTCACGTTCTCGACGATCTTGGCCTGGCCGACGTACTCGTCGAAGGTGGCCGGGCGGAGCGACTGCTCGAGCCGCTCCTCGCCCTCCTGGGCCTTGGGGCTCACGTCGCGGACGGGCGTCACGGTCATCGCGGCGGACGCTAGCACGGGCGGGTGACGCGAGGCCTCCGCGTCTCCGCGCGCCGGTGCGGTAGGCTCGCCCGCCGGAGGGCGACCATGGACGCGAGCGGGTTCTGGGTGGCGGGGGCG
>DASTGK010000313.1:0-2356 GCA_035719085.1 Anaeromyxobacteraceae bacterium | reverse complement strand
GGCGCCCGCGCCGGCGACGCGCGTCGAGCTCCGCTCCGCCACGGTCGCCTCGAAGGTCCGCGGCGCCGGCGTCGCGCTCACCGTCCCGTTCGGCGAGGAGCGGGTGCGGCTCGCCTGGTGCGTGGCCCAGCCGGCCGTCCCGGCGGCGCGCTGCGACGAGGTGGTGGCGGCGCTCGCCTCGCTCCCCTGGCGCGCCGGGCCGCCGCTCTCGGGCAGGCTGGCGCCGGAGCTGGCCGGCCGGCCGGTGCTGGTGCCGCAGGGCTGCGAGGCGACGCGCGATCCGCTGGGCGGCGACGTCTCCTGCTCCGCCTCCGACGGCTGGCGCTGGCGCCGCGCCGGCGTGCCGAAGGACGTGGCCCCCTCTCAGCTCGACTACGCCGACACGCAGGCCGAGGCCGAGGCGGCCGCCAAGGCCGCGCCGGCCTCCGACCTCGTCCCCGAGCCGCCGGCCGACGGCCAGCCCTGCCTCGTGGACGGCGTCGAGACCCGCTGCGCCGTGAAGGAGTCCTGGGGCGGCGCCTCGATGACCGCCACCACGGTGGCCACCGTCCGCGGCCAGCCGCTCGAGCTCACCTGCACCTGGTTCGGCGCGGCGGACGAGCCCCCGGCGGTCTGCGACGGGCTCGAGCTGAAGCCGTAGGCGGCCGCCTCGCCCCGGCCGCACCGGCGGCGCCGCCCCCGCACGCACGGAGGCCCCGCCACCCGAGGGGTGACGGGGCCTCCGACGATCCGCGCCGGTGACGCGAGCGCTACTTGGCGGCGGCGGCCGGCTGCTGCGGCCCGGTCTTCTTCTTCGCGGCCCGCTCCTCGAGCCAGATGGTCATCGGGGCGGCGATGAACCAGGTCGAGTAGGTGCCGGAGACGATGCCGAAGAGCATGGCGAAGGCGAAGTCGAAGATGGTGCCGACGCCGAAGACCAGCAGGCCGATGAGCGAGAGCGCGGTGGCGAACGAGGTGAGGAAGGTCCGCCCGAGCACGTCGTTGATGGAGAGGTTGACGAGGTCGACGAGCGACTTGCCCTTGAACTTGGCCTGGTTCTCGCGGATGCGGTCGTAGACCACCACCGTGTCGTTCACCGAGTAGCCGACCACCGTCAGGATGACGGCGATGGAGGTCAGGTTGAACTCGCGGCCGGAGAAGGCGAAGTAGCCGAGGGTGACCACGGCGTCGTGGAGCAGGGCGATGATGACGCCGGGGCTGAAGCGGAAGTCGAAGCGCAGGCCGACGTACACCACGATGAGGGCCATGGCGTAGAGGATGGCCTTGAAGCCCTGGTTGCGGAGCTCGCGCCCCACCGCCGGGCCGACGTACTCGACGCGCCGCACCTCGGGCTTGGCCGCGGCGAAGCGGGTGGCGAGGTCGTGCTCCACCTTCTCGCGGATGCCCTGGGTGATGACCGCGAACGACTTGGTGCCGGCGGTGAGGCCGGCCTCCTCGCGGATCTCGCGGACCCGGACGCCCGCCGCCTCGACGGCCGCCTGCAGGTCGGCCGGGGCGACCGGCGCCGAGAACTGGAAGTCGATCTTGTCGCCGATCTCGGGGTTGAAGGAGGCCGAGACCACCGGGAGCTTGGCCTTGACCGCGTCCTCCACCTTCTTGACCTCGGCCTCGCCCATCAGCGCGATGCGGCCGACCCGGATGAGGAAGGTGTTCTCGGTGTCGGCGCCGTAGGTCTGGACCGAGGCGTCCTTGAAGCCGAGCTCCTCGACGCTCTGGCGGATGGCGCCCGGATCGACCTGCTGGCCGAAGCGGACCTCCATCTCGGTGCCGCCGGCGAAGTCCACGCCGAAGTTGAGGCCGTGGAAGACCGCCCAGAGGATGACGGTGAGGTTGGCGAGGAGGGAGAGCACCACCGCGATGCGGCGCTTCCCGACGAAGTCGAACTTGGTGCCGTGCGGCAGGATGTCGAAGGTCTTGAATTGCATGGCCGCCTACACCGAGAGGCGCGCGTTGTCGTCGCGCGTGAGGAATTCCATGATGACGCGGGTCACCACGATGGACGTGAACATCGAGGCGACCAGGCCGATGGCCAGCGCCACCGCGAAGCCACGCACCGGACCGGAGCCGTACTGCATGAGCACCACCGCGGCCACCAGCGTGGTGACGTGGGAGTCGACGATGGTGAGGAAGACCCGGTCGTAGCCGAGCTGCACCGACTGCTTGACGGTGCGCCCGCCGCGCATCTCCTCCCGGATGCGCTCGTTGATGAGGACGTTGGCGTCCACCGCCATGCCGAGCGTCAGGACGAAGCCGGCGATGCCGGGCAGCGTCAGGGTGGTGCCGATCATCGACATGATGGCCAGCACCAGCAGGCCGTTCAGCACCAGCGCCACGTCGGCCACCAGGCCGCTGACCC
>DASTGK010000312.1:0-10675 GCA_035719085.1 Anaeromyxobacteraceae bacterium | reverse complement strand
GCGCTCCTGGCCGAGCGCCGGGAGGAGGAGATCGCATGGAGGCGGTGATGGAGGAGGTGGAGCATCCCCGGGGTGCCACGCGCGTCGCGGCCGGCGCGCTCCTGCGCCAGGCGGCGCTCGGCCGCGGCGCGCGAACCCTGCCGCACCTGGTGGTGCGGACCGCCGGCGGGCCGGAGCAGGTGGTGCCGCTCGGCGACGAGCTGACGGTGGGGCGCGGCGGCCAGGCCGGGCTCCGGCTGGCCGACGCGGCCGCCTCGCGCCTCCACGCCCGGCTGCGGCTCGACCCGGGCGGCGCCGCCTCGGTCGAGGACCTCGGCTCCAAGAACGGCGTGCGGCTCGACGGCGAGCTGATCGGCGCCGGCCCCAGGCCGCTGCGCCCCGGGGCGGCCGTGGTCATCGGCGAGACCGAGCTGACCTACGTCGACCCGCTGGCCGAGGCCGGCGAGCCGGGGGCGGCGGTCGATGCGACGGCCGCTGGCGCGCCCCAGCCCGCGGCGGCGCGGGACTGCCCGGCCCAAGCGCCGGAGGCGGCCGGCACCGCTCGCTCACGCCGCCTCGCCGGGGCCGCGCTGCTCCTGGCCGCGGCCGCGGCGCTGCTCGCGCTGAGCTGACTCGACGCTAGCGCCCGAGCTCGCGGGCGCGCTTGCGCGCCAGGTCGCGCAGGTCGTCGCGCGCGTCGGCGGCGCCGCTGTCGGCGTAGCGCGCGTACGTGTCGGCCGCCCGGTCGTCGCCGAGGATCCGGTAGCACTCGGCCAGCCCCCAGAGCGGCGTCGCCAGGCGCGGGTCGAGGTCGAGCGCCTGGCGGTAGTCGAGCGCCGCCTCCTTGTGACGGCCGAGGCCGAACCGGGCGCTGCCGCGGGCCGCGTAGGCCACGGCGAGGCGCGGGTCGAGGTCGATGGCCCGGTCGAGCGCCTCCACGGCGCCGACGTAGTCCTTCTGGCCGATGAGCCCCACGCCGCGCTTGTAGTGCTGGGCCGCGCTCGGCCGATCGGCCGGCGGCGGGGCGGCGTAGCGGTCGCCGGCGGGCGCCGGGTCCTGCGGCTGGTAGCGGTCGGCGACCGGCTGCACCTGGGCCTGGTACCGGTCGGCGCCGGCGTCGCGCGGCGGCGCGGCCGGCTGCTGCTCGGCGGCCTGGTCCGGCGCCAGCCGGTAGACGTGCGAGGGCTGCGCCGCCGGGGCCGGCTGCGGGTCCTGCGGGACGCGGACGATCTGGACCGGCTGCGCCGCCGGCGCGGCCTTGGGCGCGTCCGGAACCTGGACGATCTGCGGCGGCGGCTTCGGCGGGTTCTTGAGCTCCTCGAGCGCCTTGCGGGCGTCGGCGTTGACCGGATCGATCTGGAGCGCCAGCTGGAGCTGCTCCTCCGCCTTCTCCGGGTGGCGGAGCGCCGAGTAGGCGCGCGCCAGCTTCACCAGCGCCGCCGGGTTGGTCGGCTCGGCGTGGACGGCGTCCTGGTAGGCGAAGAGGGCAGCGCGGTACTCGCCGGCCAGGTAGGCGCGGTCGCCGGCGCCGAGCTTCTCGATGACCGCTGCGGAATTGAGAGGCTGGGGCGCGGGAACGGCCGCGGGAGAGGGCCGGGGATAGGGGGCCGCGACAGCGGTCGGGGACGGGGTCACGGGCACGGAGGACGGGGTCACGGGCACGGAGGACGGGTTCGGGTTCGGGTTCGGGACGGCATCACTTCCCGTGTACGAGCCGATCATCCCCCCCGCCTCCCCACCGGCCGCCGGGGCGGGCTGCAGCTCCTTCACGTACCCCTTCGCCCGCTCCACCCACTGCGCCTGGGCCGGCACCGCGGCGGCCAGCTCGATGAAGCGCTGGTACTCGCGCACCGCCGCGTCGCGCTCGCCGAGGCCGCGCAGCACCTCGCCGTAGCCGTAGTGGCCGTCGGGATCGGCCGGCCGCAGCGCCGTGTACTTCTCCGAGGCGGCGCGCGCCCTCTTCAGGTCGCCGACCTTCCGGGCCGCGAAGCCGAGGTTGTACCAGGCGAGGGCGTAGCCGGGGTCGAGCTCGACGGCCACGCCGAAGGCCTGGAGCGCGTCGGCCGCCTTGCGCTGCCCGTAGAGCACCTCGCCGAGCGCCTCGTAGGCCTCGGGGTACTGGGCGTGCTTGTCGATGGCCGCCAGGTAGGCGTCGACGGCGCCGACAGCGTCGCCAGCCTTGCGGCGCTGGTCGCCCTGCTCCTTCTGCGCCCGCGCCTCGGCGGTGGGGGGAGGCGGCGCGGCGAGGGCGGGGGCGGCCGCGAGGAGGAGCGCGAGGGTCAATGAACGCATATGGGGGCCATCCTACTTGAGGAGGCCCCCATCTGCGACGCACCCGGCGCGGCCCTGGTAGGCCGCTGTGGGACGCTACTTCTTGAACGGGTTCTCGAGGACGATGGTCTCGCCGCGGTCGGCGCCGACCGAGAGCCCCATCACCTTGACGCCCGAGAGGGCCTCGACGCGCCGCACGTACTGCTGCGCGTTCTTCGGGAAGGCGTCGAAGGTCCGCAGGCCGTCGAGCTTCTCGGAGAAGCCGGGCAGCTCCTCGTACACCGCCTCGGCCCGCTCCAGCAGCTCCGGGTCGGACGGCATCTCGTCGAGCGTCTTGCCGTCGACCTTGTAGGCCACCGCGATCTTGATCTTCTCGAAGCCGGTGAGGACGTCGAGCTTGGTGATGGCGATGCCGTCGAGGCCGTTGACGCGGGCGGCGTAGCGGAGCGCCAGCATGTCGAGCCAGCCGGTGCGGCGGGGCCGGCCGGTGGTGGCGCCGAACTCGCCGCCGACGGTGCGCAGCCGCTCGCCGACGGCGTCCTTCAGCTCGGTCGGGTACGGCCCGCCGCCGACGCGCGTCGAGTAGGCCTTGGTGATGCCGAGCACGTAGTCGACGGCCCTCGGCCCGAGGCCGCAGCCGACCACGGCGTTGCCGGCGACGGTGTTGGACGAGGTGACGAACGGGTACGTCCCGTGGTCGACGTCGAGCATCGTCCCCTGGGCGCCCTCGAAGAGGAGTTGCTTGCCGGCCTTGACGGCCCGGTCGAGCCAGAGCGAGACGTCGGTGGCGTAGCGCGCCAGCCGGCGCCCCAGCTCGGCGTACTTCTTCACGATGGCCGCCTCGTCGAGGTCGGGCGTGGCGCCGAGCCGCGTCAGCTCCTCGCGGGCGGTGCCGAGCCGGTCCTTCACCTTGCGGGCGAGCCGCGCCTCGTCGAGCAGGTCGCGCACGCGCAGGCCGCGGCGCGCCACCTTGTCCTCGTAGGTGGGGCCGATGCCGCGTCCGGTGGTGCCGATCTTCCCCTCCCCGGCCGCCTTCTCCCGCGCCACGTCGATCTGCTTGTGCCACGGCATGATGACGTGGGCGTCGAGCGAGACCACGAGCTGGCCGTCGTCGGCGAGGGCCCCCTTGGCCTTCAGCCGGTCGACCTCCATGACGAAGACCTCGGGGTCGAGCACCACGCCGTTGCCGATGACGCAGGCCTTGCCCGGGTGGAGGATGCCGGCCGGGATGAGGTGGAGGACGGTCTTCTCGCCCCCCACCACGAGCGTGTGCCCGGCGTTGTTGCCACCCTGGAAGCGGACCACCACGTCGGCGTACGAGGTGAGCAGGTCGACGATCTTGCCCTTGCCCTCGTCGCCCCACTGGGCTCCGACGACCACGACGTTCGGCATGTTGACGGCTCCTCGAGAGGCCGGCCGCGCGGGGGCGCGGGCTGCGGCGCTGGGCGCGCCTGGAGCGGCGCGCGAGGTGGTGCACGATACCAGCAGCGGCTGGCGGTGGCTAGCGACGCCGGCGCGGCCCCTTGGCCTGCCGCTCCAGGGCCTGCGTGGCGAACTCCAGGTCCACGGCGAAGCCGATGGCGGGGCCGGGCCGGCCGAAGCGGGCCAGCAGCTCGTCGTACCGGCCGCCCGCGGCCACCGTGGCCCCGGCCCCGGGCGCGTACCCGGCGAAGGTAATGCCCGTGTAGTAGCCCTGGCCGCGGATCTCGCCCAGGTCGACCGCCACCGCGCCGAGCCCCTGGCGCCGGGCCAGCTTGAGCGCCGCCTCCACCTCGCCGAGCGCCGGCGCGCAGCCCGGCACCAGCTTGGCGAAGGCGCGGGCCCGCTCGAGCGCCCCGTCGCCGTAGAGCCCGGCGAGCCGCGGCAGCGCCTCGCGGGCCGGCGACGCGCCGCGCCCGGACCGGGCCAGCCGCGCCAGCGCCCCCTCGTCCTTGCGCGCCAGGGCCTCCAGCGCCTCGGCCCGGGCCTTCTTGGGCAGGGCGGCGGCGTCCAGGGCGGCGGTGGCGAAGCGGGCGTGGCCCACCTCGAGCGTCGCCCCCTCCAGCCCCACCCGCGCCAGCGCGCGGGAGAGGACCACCAGCGCCTCGGCGTCGGCCTTGGGGCCGCCGGCGCCGAGCAGCTCCACGCCGGCCTGGTAGACCTCGCGCGGCCGGCCGGCGCGCGCCTCGCGGGCGCGCAGCACCGGGCCGTCGTAGCAGAGCCGGGCCGGCGCCGGCAGCGCGTCGGCGCGGGCGGCGTAGAGCCGGGCGATCTGCGGGGTGATGTCGGGCCGGATGGCCACCACCTCGCCCGAGCCCGGCTCCACGAACTTCATCACGTCGGCCAGCGCCGCGGGCGAGAGGCCGCGCTCCACCACCTCGAGCCGCTCCAGCGTCGGCAGGAAGAGGCGGCGGTAGCCGGCGGCGGCGAAGACCTCCTGCAGCTTGCCGGAGAGCTCGGCCAGGTGGGCCGAGTGGTCGGGCAGCAGGTCGCGCAGGCCGATGGGGAGCGACAGGTCGAGCATGGTTCCTCGTGGGCTACAGGGTGATGGCCCGGACCGACCGGACGTGCGGCAGGGCGCGGAGCGTCTCGAGCAGCGCGGGCGGCGGCTCGGAGTCGACGTTGAGGAAGGCGAAGGCGCGCGACCGGTCGTCGGTGCGCGAGAGCGAGATGCGCGCGATGTTGACGCCGGCCGCGCCGAGGGTGGTGCCGAGGGCGCCGAAGACGCCGGGGGCGTCGTCGTTCTCGCACAGCACCACCTGGCCCGACGGCACCGCCTCGAGCCGGAAGGCGCCGACGCGCACCAGCCGCGCCTCGGTCCGGCCGTAGACCGTGCCGGCCACCACCGCCTCGCCCCCCTGCCCCCGCACCGTCACGGTGAGCAGGCTGGCGTAGTCGTGGGTGACGGCCACGCGCTCCTCGCGCAGCACCAGGCCGCGCTCGCGGGCCACCGCCGGCGCGCTCACCTCGTTCACCGGCGTGTCGAGCACCTGGCGCAAGAGCCCCACCAGCACCCGGTTCGAGAGCGGCCGCGACGGCGCCGCCGCCAGGTCGCCGGCGATGGAGACCACCACCTCGCTCGGCCCGGCGGGCGCGAGCTGGGCCGCGAGCGAGCCGAGCGTCTCGGCGAGCGGCAGGTAGGGGCCGAGCTGCGCCAGCACCTCCTGCGGCAGGCTCGGGACGTTGACGGCGTTCTTCACCTCGCCCGACTGGAGGTAGCGGGCCAGCTGCTCGGCCACCGCCACCGCCACCGCCGCCTGCGCCTCCTCGGTGGAGGCGCCGAGGTGCGGCGTCAGCACGACGTTGTCGAGGGCGAGGAGCGGATGGCCGGCCGGCGGCGGCTCCGGCTCGAAGACGTCGAGCGCCGCGCCGCCCAGGTGGCCGGACGCCAGCGCCGCCGCCAGGGCCGCCTCGTCGACGATGCCGCCGCGGGCGCAGTTCACCAGCAGCGCCCCCTTCTTCATCTTGGCCAGCGCCGCCGCGTTCACCAGGCTCCGCGTCTGCTCGGTGAGCGGCACGTGGAGCGAGATCACGTCGGCCTCGCGCCAGACGCCGTCGAGGTCGGTGAGGGTGACGCCCAGCTTGGCGGCCGCCTCGGGCGAGATGAACGGGTCGTAGGCGACGACGCGCATCTTCATGGCGAGGCAGCGGTCCACCAGGATCGAGCCGATGTTGCCGATGCCGACCACGCCGAGCGTCTTGCCGGCCAGCTCGCGCCCCTGGAACCGCTTCTTCTCCCACTTGCCCGCCTTGACGGAGGCGGTGGCCGCCGCCACGTGGCGGTGGAGCGACAGGATCATCGCCAGCGCCAGCTCGGCCACGGCGGTGGAGGAGCCGCCCGGCGTGTTCATCACCACCACGCCCTTGCGGGTGGCCGCCTCGAGGTCGACGTTGTCGACGCCGACGCCGGCGCGGCCGACGATGCGCAGCCGGCTCGCCTTCTCGAGGAGCGCCGCGGTCACCTTGGTGGCGCTGCGGACCGCCAGGCCGTCGTACTCGCCGATGATCGCCTCGAGCTCGGCCGGCTTCAGCCCCACCTTCACGTCGACCTGGAGGCCGGCGTCGCGGAGGACCTTCACGGCCTCCGGGGAGAGATCGTCGGAGACGAGGACCCGGTGCATGGTGTGCCTCCAGGCTGCGAGGGGGCCGAATGCTCGCAGCGAGCCGAGCGGGCGTCAACGGCGCGGGCGGGCCGCCCCGCCGGTGACGCCGCGCTCAGCGGGCCGGGTTGCGCAGGCCGGCCAGCAGCACCTGCACGATCTGGCCGCGCACGCGGTCGATCTCGTCCTCGCCCGGCTGCGGCGGCCGCACCACGCCGATGACGAGGCCGGTGAGCGTCATCTCGAGCGCGCCCAGGACGCCGGCGGCGGCCACGAGCGGCTCGACGTCGGCGCGCAGCTCGCCGGTCTGCTGCCCCTGGCGCACCACGTCGGCCAGGATGTTCACCGCCGAGGCGAAGGTCTGGGGCGTCGAGCCGGCGCGCAGGGCGTTGGGCGTGCGCGTCACCTCGAGGATGAGCACCCGCACCGCGGTCGGCGCCGTCTTGTAGACGTCCATGACGAAGGCGCAGATGCCGGCGATCTTCTCCGACGCCGTCCCCGGCCCCTCGTCGATGGCCTTGAGCGCGTTGATGAGGATGGTCCACTGCTCGGCGAAGACGCTCTCCAGCAGCTCGTCCTTGTTGCGGAAGTAGTGGTAGACGAGGCCGTAGGCGACGCCGGCGGCGCGCGCCACGTCGGCGATGCGGCAGCCGTGGTAGCCCTTCTCGGCGAAGACGCGCACGGCGGCGTGCAGGATGGCGCGGCGCTTCTCCGGCTCGGTGTCGTCGTCGGCGCGGCGGGCGGGGGCTCGGCGGGGGCGCGGGGCGGTCACGATGGGTCTCCTGGTCGGCCAGGGAACCCTCGCTTCTAGCAGAAGGGCCCTCCCGGCCGGAAGGGACTCTCCGACGCGCCGTCCGGGCGGCCCTCAGCGGGCCTGGGCGCCGGCGGCGCGCCCCAGGTCGAGCGACACCGAGTAGCCGACCTCGCCGCAGTCGTTCACGCGGACGGTGGCGCGGGCCCGGAAGCACTGGCAGGGCGAGTCCCAGGCGAGGGTGGCGGCGTGCTCCTGCACCTGCCACGGGCCGACCGTCCGCGTCCCCGTCCCCTGGCAGGAGAGCACCACCTCGGTGCGCGCCGGGACCCGGGCGTCGTAGCCGACGGTGGCCGGGCCGAGCCGCACCTGGGCGCCGAGCGTGCCGGAGGCGAGCGCGTCGAGGCCGGTGGCGGTGGTGGGGCGCGGGTCGAAGAGGCCGTCCACGCCGGCGCCGAGCCGGCCCGAGCCGCCCGGCCCGACGGCCAGGAGCCCGCCGCGCAGCTGGTCGCCGCGCCGGTCGGCGACCACCAGCTTGAGCCGGAGCTCGGAGAAGCGATCGAGCCAGGAGGCGTGCGGCGGCTGCGGCGCCGGGACGAGCCGCCCGGCGGTCCAGAAGCGCACGTCGGCCTCGCCCGAGACCAGCCCGCGCGTCGCCGCCGCCTTCACGAAGCCCTCGGCCAGCCGGCCCAGCGCCACGTCCATCTCCTGCCCCACCTCGCCGCGCGCCAGCTCCACCTCGCCGTCGGCGAGCCGCGTGGCGACCGAGAGGCGCGCCTGCTGGTAGGCGCCGGGCGGGGCGGCCGAGGCGAAGCGCGGCGCCCGGAAGGAGGGGTCGGCCCCGGCCGGCGTGGCGGCCGCCCGGTCCCAGGCGTCGTAGCCGAAGGCCGGCAGCGCCCGGCCCTGCACGGCGCTCCCGTACCGCCACTCCAGCCGCGGCTCGAGCGTGTGGCGCACCTCGCCCCAGCGGCGCGAGAGGAAGGTGGCGAGCTCGACGCCGCCCACGCCCCACGCGTCGGCGAGCGGGTCGCGGGCCGCGTCGAACAGGTAGCCGAGCGCCGCGCCGCGCAGGAACGGGGTGACCGAGAGGACGCCGCCGACCTGGAAGGGCGCCGAGAGCTCGGCCCGCGCGTCGAGCCGGGTGACGGCCAGCCGCTCGCCCGGCTCCCAGCGGCCGTCCTGCTCCCCCGCGTCGGGCGCGGTGGCCACGAACCCCCGGTCGGCCGGGCCGACGCCGTCGGCGCCGCCGTCGGAGGTGGCGCCGCGCGGCGGCGCGAGGCGGGAGAGGCCGGCGCGGCCGGAGAGCCGGAAGGGCCCGGCCAGCTCCACCGGCAGGAGCGCGGCGCCGAGCGACGGCCAGCGGTGGAAGGCCGGCAGCCGGGCGCCGAAGACCCCCTCGTCGATCGCGGCCAGGGCGCCGTCGCGAGAGACCGGCTGCAGCCAGGCGGCCGAGAGCTCCAGCACGCCGTCCTCGCCCCGGCGCGTCAGCAGCGCGGCGGAGCGGCGGCTGGCGGCGTCGCGCAGCAGGACGTCGGAGGTGAAGTCGCGCACGTAGAGCGCGTCGCCCACCACGTCGAGGTCGGCCCGCAGCGTGGTGGCGTCGTCGAAGCGCTGGGCGTGGACGCCGCGGAGGGCGAAGCGCAGCCCCTGGGCCCCCGGGACGCCGCGCGACGGCACCGCCTCGTCGTCCAGGTCCCAGAGCGCGTCGGCCTCGATGCGGCCGGCCACGCCGGGCCAGGGCGCCCAGCGCAGCTCGACCGAGCCGCCCGGGCCGCGGATGGAGGGCTGGCCGTCCAGCACCTGGTGGCGCGGCCGGCCGAAGGCGTAGCGCGGCGTCAGCGTCAGGTCCGCGCTCGGACCGAGCGTGAGGTAGTAGGGCACGCCCAGCGTGAAGCCGGAGGTGCCGGAGGAGCCGAGCTGCGGCATGAGCAGCCCGGAGAGCCGGTCGGCGAGCGGCACCGACAGGTACGGGAAGGCGAGCACCGGCACCGGCCGGTCGACGAAGAGGAAGCGCGGCGTGATCCAGAGGACCGGCCAGGTGAGCGCCACCCGCTCGCCGGGCGTCACCTCCGCCCGGCTGGAGCGCAGCTCCCACGACGGCGCGCCGCCGTCCGGGCAGTCGCAGAGCGTCAGGCGCGTCCCCTCGAGGACGAGCCGGCCGTCCTGCCGGCCGCGCACCCGCTCGGCGGTGGCGGTGACGGCGTTGCGGCCGCAGGCGGCGGCCGCGGCCGGCGTCTCGGCCTTGGACAGGTCGACCGGGCCGTCCTTCATGAACGCGGTGACGCCGGTCGCCTCGAAGTCGTTGCCGATGACCGCGTGCAGCCCCTCGGCCGAGAGGACGCGCGTGGCGTCGGAGAGGAGCACGCCGCCCGAGGCGGTCACCTCGCCGGTCTTCGGGTCGTAGCGGGCGCTGCGGGCGCGCAGCGTGACCACGCCGCGCCGGACGACCACGCCGCCCTCCAGGCGGTAGGTCCCGCTGGCGAGGTCGTAGGTGGCGGTGCCGGCCTCGACCTGGGCGTCCCCCTGCCCGCCGGCCGGGACGGCCAGGGCCAGGAGCCCGGCCGCGACCACGGCGGCGAGCGTCTGCACGGGCGGACCCTACTGCTTCGGCGCCGGCTCGGCGGGCTCCGCGCCCGGCTCGGGCGCGACGACGGTCCCCTCGGCCGGCTCCTCGAGCGCGCCGGCCGGCGCCGGCTCGCCGGGGGCCACACCCTCGGCCGCGGGCGACGGCGCCCCGCCGGCCTGCTGCGGCCGCTCGAAGTCGATGGCGAGCACGTTCCCCTCCACCTTCTGCTGGTAGGGGACGCGCTGCCGCAGCTTGATGTCGACGACGTAGGTGGTGCCGCGCCGCGACGGCGTGATGAGCGCCACCGGCGAGGCGAAGAACGAGGTGTCCATGAAGCGGGTGTCGTTGCGCCGGTTCACCCGGGTGTTCTCGAGCTCCACGCGCACCACGTTCTCGCCCACGTCGGTGACCGTGTAGCGCGGCGCGGCGCTGGTGCGGACGTAGACGCGCGAGGCGCCCGGCAGCTGCTTGAAGCCGATCTCGGCCAGCTTGGAAGGCGGCCCCTCGGCGGCGAGGCGCGACGCCTTCTCGGCCTTCTCCGCGGCCTTGGCCTCGGCGGCGGCCACGCGCGCGGCCTCGGCCTCCTCCTTGGCGCGGCGGCGGGCGTCGGCGCGGGCCTGCGCCTCGGCCTCCGCCTTGGTCTTCTTCTCGGCGGCGGCGGCGGCGCGGGCCTCGGCCTCGGCCTGCTTCTTGGCGGCCGCGTCGGCGCGGGCCTGCTCGCGCGCCTGCTTGGCCGCCTCGGCCTTGGCCTGGGCCTCCTCGGCGGCGCGGGCCTTGGCCGCCGCCTTCTCCTGGGCCGCGGCCTCGCGGGCGCGGCGGGCGGCCTCGGCGGGCGAGATGGCCGGCTCGGCCGGCGCCTCGGTGGCCTCGGAGAGCTTGCCGCCCGCGGCCGGCTCCTCGGTCAGCTTCCCGGCCGGCTCCTCGGAGAGCTTCGAGCCCTCGGCCGGCGCCTCGGCCTGGGCGGCCTTGGCCTTGATCTCGGCGGCGCGCGCGGCGGCTGCGGCGCGGGCCGCCTCCTCGGCGCGGGCC
>DASTGK010000311.1:0-5667 GCA_035719085.1 Anaeromyxobacteraceae bacterium | reverse complement strand
GGGCGCTCCTCGCCTGCCGCGGCGGCCGCGAGCGGCTCGCCCATCACCTCGAGGTGCGCGGCGATCCGCAGGGCGTGCTCGACGTGCTCGACCCGGTGCTCCGCGTCCGGCCCACCGCCGTGGCGCCGGCCGTGATGCGCGCCAGCGCCATGGCCGCGCTCGGCGATCCGGCCGGGGCGGCCCGCTCGCTCGCGCCGCTCCTCGCCGCCTGGCCGCGGAGCGCGAGCCTCATGAAGACGGTGGCCGACGCCCGCGAGCAGGCGGGCGACGCGGCCGGCGCCCGGGCGCTGCGCGAGCAGGCGCTGCGGCAGGACGGCGCCGACCTGACGCTCCGCCGCGCCCTCGCCCTCGAGGACGGCGGCGAGCCGCTCGCCGCCGACGCCATCGACGCACTGGCCGCCATCCGCGAGTACCGCTCGGCGCCGCGCCGCGAGGACGCCTCGTCGGCCATGGTGCTCGACGCCGCCGCCATCCAGCTCCACCCGGGCGGCAGCGCCACCGAGCGGGTCCACCAGGTGATCCGCGTCCTCGACCAGGAGGCGGTCGACCAGTTCGGCGAGGTGCAGGTGCCGCCGGGCGCGCAGCGGCTCGCCCTGCGCACGGTGAAGGCCGACGGCCGCGTCCTCGAGCCGGAGGACGGCGAGGGGAAGGGGGCGGCCTCGCTCTCCGGCCTCGAGCCGGGCGACTTCGTCGACCTCGAGTACCTGCGCGGCACCCACCCCGGCCGCCCCGGCGACGGCGTGGCGGCCGACGCGTTCTACTTCGCCACGCCCGGCTCCTCGATGTTCCGCTCCACCTACGTGGTGCGGGCGCCGCGCGGCCTGGGGCTCGTGGCCGACGCTCACGGCATGGCGCCGCCGCCGGTGGTGGTCGAGGGGGACGAGGAGGTGGTGCGCGCCGAGCGGACGCTGGTGCCGGCGCTCATCCCCGAGCCGTCGTCGCCGCCCGCCCCGGAGCTGGTCCCGTTCCTCTCGGTCGGCGCCGGCGGCGGCGCGCGCGAGGCGGTGCAGCTCGCCCTGGCGGACGGCGCGGTCGACCGGACCGGCTCGACGCTCGAGCTGCGGGCGGTGGCCCAGGCGCTCCGGGCCGCCGCCGGAGCGGGCGCCTCGCCGGAGGCGCTCTGCCGCGCCGCCTACGCCAAGGTGCGGGAGCTGGTGGTGGGGCAGGGCGGCTCCTTCGCCGAGGACGCCAGCGCCGTCCTCTCGCGCGGCCGCGGCAGCCGGCTCATGCTCCTCAAGGCGCTCCTCGACGAGCTCGGCCTCACCGCCCGCTTCGCCGCCGTGCGTCCCTTCGCCGCCGACCGGACCGACTACCGCTTCCCGAGCGCCGGCCTCTGGGCCCACCCGGTGCTGCGGGTGGAGCTGCCGGGCGGCCGCGCCCTCTGGCTCGATCCGGCGCTGCGCCAGCAGCCCTTCGGCGCGCTGCCGGAGCGGTCGCTCGACGCCGAGGCGCTCCTCCTGCCCGAGCCGGGCGAGCCGGCGCGCGTGGTGCGCACGCCGGCCGAGAACGGCCGCGCCGAGGGGCGCGCGCTCGACGTCCGCATCCGGCTCCTCGCCGGCGGCGGCGCCGAGGTGGAGGGCGAGGACCGCTTCCAGGGCGCGCTCGGCGCCGGTGCCAAGGCGGCGCTGGAGCGGCTCGACCAGACGGCGCGGCGCCAGGCGGTGGAGCAGCTGCTCGGCCGCAGCTTCCGCGGCCTCAGCCTCGCCGACCTGCGCATCGAGGGGGAGGAGGACCCGGAGGCGCCGCTCGTCATCCGCTGGAAGGGGACGGTGGCGGCGCTGGCGCGCGACGCCGGCCCGGCCGTGCTGGTCGAGGCGCCCATCCTGGCGGCGCGGCTCGGCGCCCGCTACGTGCAGCGGGCCGAGCGGGCCACGCCGCTGCTCCTCGACGCGCCGGAGCGGACCACCACCCGGCTGGCGGTGACGCCGCCGCCCGGGCTCGCGCCGCAGGCCGGCGCGCCGGAGCGGCTCGAGACGCCGTTCGGCCTCTTCACCCGGAGCGAACGGGTGGAGGGCGGGGCGCTGGTGCGCGAGGAGCGGCTCGAGGTGGCGCGCGGCCGGGTCCAGCCGGCCGACTACCCAGCCTTCGCAGCCTTCGCCGGCGGCGTCGACCAGATCCAGGCGCGGCCGGTCGCGTTCGCACGTTGAAGAGTCGTGTCCCGCACCCGTGGGAGCAGACCCCGGGTGCGTGTGGACCTGATCCAGCCCGGCAGGAAAACCGTGTCGTGGCGGCCTGTTGCGCTCGGCTCGTCCCAGGCCAGCGCGGGCACGCCGGCTGCACATCCGGCCTGCGTGCCTCTCGTCGTCCACCACGCCGCGTCGGTGCACCCTCGCCTCGGGAGCCCTCCCCCCGCTCCCTAGGCGACCGGTCGCCTCGGCCACTCCCTCCTCCGCCCGTCCCCCCGGGCGTCGGCCCTGGTGACCACGCCCCGCCGCGGCGGGACGACGAAGCACTGGGCCGGGGAGCCGCCTGCACCCCCGAGCAGGCGGCTCTCCGGTCCCCTCAGTCACCCCGCCCTACTCCCACAGCCGCTCGGCCACCGCGCTCTGCAGCTCGAGGCCGCGGCTCGTGAGCGCGAGCCGCCCGGCCCGCACCACCGCGAGCCGCCGGGCGAGGAGCGCCGGCACCTCGCGCCGCGCCGCCGGCCCGAGCGCCGCGAGCTCCACGCCGCGCAGCGTCCGCAGGCCGAGCATGAGCCGCTCGTTCCGGTCGGCGCGGGCGTCGAAGCGGTCCTCGTCGGCCGTCGGCAGCCTGCCAGCCTCGGCCGCCGCGAGCCAGGCCGCGGCGTCGCGCAGGTTGGACCAGCGGACGGTCTCCGCGTCGCCGCCCGGCGCACCGCGCAGGCAGCCGGCCGCGCCGGCGCCGAGGCCGAGGTAGCTCTCCCCGTCCCAGTAGAGCCGGTTGTGGACCGACTCGAAGCCGGGGCGGGAGAAGTTGGAGACCTCGTAGCGGCGCAGCCCGGCGCGCCGCAGCGCCGCCCGGATGGCGCGCGCCTGGGCCACCGCCTCGTCGTCGCCCGGGAAGGTGAGCCGGCCGGTGCGGGCGGCGCGGGCGAGCGGCACCTCCTCGGCCATCACCTCGGGGTCGAGCGTGAGCGCGTAGGCCGAGACGTGGGCCGCGCCGCAGGCGGCCGCGCGCGCGGCGTCGGCGGCGGCGATGGCGACGCTGGAGCGGCGGGCGGCGTAGATGAGGTCGACCGAGGCGTTGCCGACCACCTCGGCGGCGGCGCGCACCGCCCGCGCCGCCGTCTCCGGGTCGTGGCGCCGGCCGAGCTGCGCCAGCACGCCGGGATCGAACGACTGGACGCCGATCGAGACGCGGTTCACGCCCGCCTCGCGCCAGGCGGCGAGCCGGGCGCGGTCGCACGACTCCGGGTTGGCCTCGATGGTCACCTCGGCCGGCGCGGCGCCGCCGAAGCGGGCGCGCACCGCGGCCAGCACCTCGGCCACCTCCTCCACCGCCCAGCGCGAGGGCGTGCCGCCGCCCAGGTAGACGCTGCGGAGCGAGAGCGGCTCGAAGGGCGCGGCGCGCAGCGCCAGCTCGGCCAGCACCGCCCGCGCGTAGCGGCCGTCCCCC
Organism: Anaeromyxobacteraceae bacterium; assembly: GCA_035719085.1. GTDB lineage: Bacteria > Myxococcota > Myxococcia > Myxococcales > Anaeromyxobacteraceae > JADKCZ01. The sequence continues at coordinate 2,091 of DASTGK010000311.1, read as the reverse complement.
GGCACCGGCGCCGTGGTCACCGCGAAGTCGCAGTACGGGCAGCGGTGGGCGCAGTAGGGGAAGTGGACGTAGACGCCGAAGGGGCGGGCCATGGCCCCGATCCTCTAATGGACCTGCGGCAGGCGCGAGGCGCGCAGGAGGAGCGGCAGCACCTCGCCCGCCTCGACGATGGCCATGTGGTTGTACTGCGAGCGGATGGAGAGGAGGCGCGTGGTGCGCGCGGTCCCTTCGAGCCCGGGGCGCGAAGGTGGCACGCGCGGCAGCACCACCGCCCCCGGCACCGCCGCGGCGAGCGCCTCGGCCTTCTGCGCCGTCTCGTCGCCCACCAGCACGAGCCGCCGCGCCGCGCTCCCCTCGAGCCAGGCGCGGAACTGCTCCTCGCTCCGGTAGAGCCCGTCGAGCAGCAGCACCTCCTCGAGCCGCGGGTCGGCGAGCCAGAGGAGGAGCGGCCGGAAGCCGCCCGAGTGGGCCGCCACCACCAGCGGCCCGCGCGGCGGCGTGAGGCCGGTGCGCCGGTAGACCTCGTCGAGCAGCGGCCCCGGCGCCGTCCAGACCGAGTCCTCGCCGTTCCAGGCGGGCGACTCGGGGACGACGAAGAGGGCGTTGCGGCCGCTCGCCCGGAACTGCTCGAGCAGCTTGTGGTCGGCCACCGCCTGGTCGGTGGTGGTGAAGTAGCCGTGCAGGTAGACCACCACGCCGGCGTCGCGCGAGTGGTAGCCGGCCGGCCGCCAGACCAGCACAGCGCCGCGCGAGGTGCCGATGCGCCAGGCGGCGCCGCCGGCCGCCTCGCCCGCCTGCACCTCGCCGATGCCGAGGAGCGGCACGGCGGTGCGCGACCAGGGGAAGGCGGTCTTGTCGGGCGTGGCCGGCGCGCCGGGCGCCTGGCCCTGGGGCGGCGCCTGCTGCGGCCCGGCCGCCGCCGCGGGGGAGGAGGCGAGGAGGAGCGCGACGACGACCGGCGCCGCGAGGGCGCCGGCGGTGCAGCGGCGGACCGGCATGGAGCTACCGGGCCTGGGCGGGCCCCTTCCGCGTCACCAGCAGGTGGGCGTGCCCCTGGGGCTTGGCGCCGTCGATGTAGCCGTAGCGGATGGGGAGCCGCCGCTTCGGCTGCGCGTTCCAGAGCTCCACGAAGTCGGCGTTGATCTTCTCCGAGGCGTCGAGGAACGAGACCTCGAAGGTGCCGTAGGTCTCCTGCACGAAGCCGGCCGGCTTGGCGTACTGCGGCGGGATGCCGGTCGAGTCGGAGATCATGAGCACCATGTGGCGCAGCAGGTAGTTGCGCATGCGCGAGAAGTCCTCGCGCCAGAGCAGGTAGCTCGCCGCCTTGGTCATGGCCACGATGGGCCCCTTCGCGTCGAGCCAGGCGATGATGCCGGTCTTCTTCACCGCCGAGTCGGAGAGGTCCCAGGCCAGGTGGCGGTGGACGCGCGCCTGCGTGGCCGGGTCCTCGCCCTTCTTCACGAAGGTGAGCTCCGAGTTGGAGAAGGCGACCGAGAAGTCGGGGGCGGTCCACTTGCCGCGCAGGAGCTTGGCGTCCTCGTGCTCCACCTTGGCGATCTCGGAGGGCGTGTAGTAGTGGAGCGTGCCGTCCTTCTGGACCTTGAAGTAGCGCAGCGACACCGGCTCGTAGCCGTGGACCGCGAGCGCCGTGAGGAAGAAGGCGAGCTGGCCCGGGATCTCGCCGCGCTGCCCCTTCATCAGGTTCTCGGTCTTGGAGTCGTTGGCGTAGAGCAGGCCGGACGAGGTGGCGCGGATGAGCTCCAGCGAGTCGGCCAGCTGCTCGGAGGTCTTGATGGCGCCGAGCCGGCGCGGGTCGCCGGCGTGCTCGAGCGAGGCGGTGGTGACGTCGCGGGCGTCCGGGTAGGTGGTGAGCGCCGAGAGCAGGTCGCCGCCGCCGAACGGGTAGACCACCGTGGTCGGCAGCCCCTCGGGGCGCAGCTTCGCCAGGAAGGGCGAGGCGATCGGCAGGTAGCCGTCGCGGTAGGCGGCGATGGCCTTCAGCTGCCGCTTGCAGTAGGCGGCGTGCACCTTCTCGTCGAGGCCGGCCGGCAGCGGCGCGTCGCCCTGGCAGGTGACCACCTTCATGAGCGC